>JAGBWB010000336.1 GCA_017629975.1 Lentisphaeria bacterium | reverse complement strand
CGATGCAGGGAGCGTGGTTGTCCGCGACAGTTCTGACATCCGCATTTCACGCATTTTCCACGATAACCGTTCCGGCAGCAGTCAGCGCAGTTTTGTGGGCAGCAACACGAAAAATATGCTGATCGAAAACTGCGTTGCCATTACGCCTTTCGGAGGGTATGAGTTTTACAAATGTCCCAACCTTGAAATCAGGCACAGTGTCTTTTTCAGGGGCAAGACCCTCAACGGCAGGATCATGAACTCTATGACGGCTCCGGCGAAAGTACACCACTGTATCTTTGTGGGTCAGGAGATCCAGAAGGTCAAGAACCCCACTTTCGGAGCCTCTGAAATAGCCGCATTCACGGAACACGACAACGGATTCTTTGTCCGTGTTCCCCGCGCCGAAAAACCCATCATCGGCTTCAACAGCCGGAATGGGAAAATACTGCCCAAAAACGACGGCGGCGACATTCTCAACAAAGAGTGGGTGCGGCAGGGACGCTTTTACAATCAGATCCTCACCTATGATCTTTTCTGCAAAGAGCTGAACCGCAAAGCCACAGCGCTTTTCAGCGATCCCCAAATGAAAGGACTCCCCTTTTATCACAAGTTTGAATCACTTCAGCAGTGGTACGACCAGTTTGTTCTGGGCAAAGGGGGCAGAAAGGTAAAGGATTCATTTGATACTGCCCGCAAGAAAGAACTCCAGACCGGAAAAAAGCTCCGCATCACAGACTTTATCGCCGCCGCACCCGAATACCGCAAGCGGAACATCGGACTTGACCCCGCAGCCTTTGATAAACGCTGATTTGCAAAGAGGCAGCTGCAAACTCCGGGAATCCCGGAGTTTTTTTTATTTGCAAAATAGGGTTTTGATGCTATATTATCGGCTTGACAATATTCTTAAACCCTGAAACTTTCAAGAGGTCCGTTATGGCAATCACTGTTTTCTGCCTTCTTTCGCTTCTGCTTTTTGCCGGAAAAATCATCCGGGTCGCCCTGCCTGTGCTGCAAAAATGTTACCTGCCCAGTTCTGTCATAGGCGGCGTCATCGGACTGGTTCTTTTCCAATGTTTCCCCCAGTTTTTCAAGCCTGAAATGATCCAGACCGTCAGCAAGGTCCCGGGATTCATGATCAACATCGTCTTTGCCACACTTTTTCTCGGCGTCGCCACACCTCCGCTGAAAAAAGTCTTTCAGACCGCCTTCCCCCAGCTCTGTTTCGGTCAGATCATGGCGTGGGGACAATATGTAATAGGCTTTGCCGCCGCAGGATTTGTACTCATTCCTTTTTTCGGCGCCCACGAAGCATTCGGCAACCTGCTTGAGATCGGCTTTCAGGGCGGACACGGCACTGTGGGGGGCATGAGTGAAAGTTTCCGCGCTCTCGGTTGGGAGGATGGTATCGCTCTGGGATACACCGTTGCCACAGTGGGTATGATCCTGGGCGTAGTGGTGGGAATGATGCTTGTCAACTGGGCGGGAAGAAAGGGATATGTAAAGAATATCCGCACCTTTGACTCCCAGAATAAACTTCAGCAGCTCGGGATCTACCACTCTGCAGAACGCCCCTCTGCGGGATGGCAGACTGTTTATTGCGACTCCATCGACTCCCTTGCCTGGCACATTTCGCTGGTGGGACTGGCTGTACTCTGCGGATACGGCATTCTTCAGGGGCTGAGGGGATTGGAAATACTCTGTTTCCCTGAAAGTTCCATGCGGATCTTCAAAGGATTCCCCCTCTTCCCCCTCTGCATGATCGGAGGATTGCTGATCCAGAAGTTCGCAGGTATGGTCAAGGTGGACTCTCTTGTGGATCACGGTCAGATGCAGCGTCTGGCAGGCGCCGCACTTGACTTTCTGGTTCTTTCCGCCATGGCGACCATCAAGATCTCCGTGGTCGCTGCCAACTGGCAATCACTGCTTGTCATCATCGTTCTGGGACTGCTCTTTTCCCTTTTCATGGTCATCTATGTGGCGCCGCGTCTTTTCAAAGAGTCGTGGTTTGAATGCGCCATTGCGGATTTCGGTCAGGCTCTGGGCGTTACGGCGACCGGACTGCTGCTGCTGCGGGCAGTTGACCCCGAATCAAAAACCTGCGCGACACAGGCTTTCGGCTACAAACAGCTGCTCCATGAACCGTTCATGGGCGGAGGACTCTGGACGGCAATGGCGTTCACACTTCTTTTCCAGCTGGGATGGAAGATCATGCTGGGCATCTCTCTTGGCGCCCTTTTCATCTGGGTCACCTTTGCCGTGATCATCTGCCGGAAAAACAGAAAAAATGCTTCGGGAGCCAACTCCTGAAACACCTTTTTTCAAGTACATACTTTCAAAAAAAATGACGGAACAGTTTTTTCTGCTCCGTCATCATTTGCAGCCGGCTGGAGTTTTCAGCGCAGCGCCTCCTGCATGATCTCAAGATTGTGTTTCAGATCAATGGCAGGTTCACGCTTGTGGGTATCCTGCTCCACCAGCAGCCACTTGTCAAAGCCGGACTCTTTCAGGTGCTTCACCACGCCGGGGATATCCAGACCGATGTTGCCCGCGCCGAATTCACGGAACTCAAGGCGGTCCCACCAGTTGTCGGCGCCCATGGGGATGGAGGGATCTTTAATAAGCACATCTTTGATATGGACTGCGGCAATACGGTCAAGATAACGGGTGATGACACCCCTGACATCGCCTTCCATGGCGGCGAGATGGCCCACATCAAAGAGAAGCAGAGCTTCGGGGACATCGTTCATAAAGTTGTGCAGTTCCGCTTCAGATTCAATAACTGTTCCCAGATGGTTGTGCAGAGCGCACTTCATGCCCCAGTCGGCGGCGGCTTTCACATACTCTTTCGCCCGGCGGATATAAACATCATAAGGCACATCGCGGGTGGATTTGCCGCAGTTGAGCCACACATATTCACATCCCAGCGCAGCGGCGCAGCGGAATGTATTTTCATGGTCATCCGCCACATTGCAGCTGATGAACTCCATTCCAAGTTTACGGTAGACAGCGGCCTTGTTCACCATGTCTTCCACACTTCTGCCCCGCAGGACTTCAATACCGTCATAGCCGCACTCTTTCACGACTGCCAGACGGCGCTCCGTGGAAAAGGCGCCGCCTTCCCACACACCCATGCCGTAATCGGCAACACCGATTTTATTCATCGTTTCAAAAATTCCTTAAGTTGAGTCACTTACAAAAATGGATTATCCTGCATCGCCCCGCAGTTCTGGTTCATGCCCCGGTAGGGAAGCCAGAAAATATTGTTCCTGTTGGTGGGAAGATCGTTCCCTTTGTACTGCCCTGTATGACCGTCCATAAAGACCACATTGGCATTACCGTTGTGGCGGAAAACCGCAGTCAGTTTGACTCCGGCTTTACCCGTTCCCGTGGGCGCAAAAGTATGCTGGAACGAAAGGGCGGTGGTATCACCGAATATACATGTTTTCCCGGGAGCAACAAAACGGGCTCTTGACACATGTCCCTGCATGCCGGGCTTGTGCACCTGAGCGTCAATGATGTTGCCGTTGAGTCCGTAAGAGGGCACAAATCCGTTGCTGAGATAGATAGAGGGATCCAGCATCAGACCGGGACAGGTCAACTTGTGCCTTTGGGTGATGTTGAGTCCCCGGTTGGTCACGCCGCCTACACACTTGCTCCCCGTGCCCAGGGCAAAGGTCAGTGGACCGCCCTCAAGACCGCTCCAGAAACTTTTGTTGTAATTATCGTTTGCGCCGGGGAAGTTCAAGTTGTAGGTGACAAGTCTTTCATTATTCTGGTCGCAGTAGGCGTTGATGCCGAAGCCGAACTGCTTGAGATTGCTGAGGCAGGCACTGCTCCTGCCCCGCTCCCGGGCCTGCTGCAAGGCAGGCAGGAGCATGGCGGCAAGAATAGCAATAATGGCGATCACGACCAGAAGTTCAATCAAGGTAAAAACGTGACTTCTTCTCATTTTCAACTCCTTTTATAAGACATTACGCTTGTTTACAAACGGACTTTTTCACAACATCTTACATACAGTAATCTCAAAATGAGAAAAAGTCAATACATTTTTCAGCAAAAAATCCTTTTTCTTTTTTCAGGGAAGTTCTTCCAGTCTGACATCATCAAACCAGACCTTCCCGGTGCCGTTGAGAATACGCATCCACAAATAGGGATTGCCTTTTTTCTGCTCCTTGCCGGTGTAGACGGTTTCATAGAAGACCCAGGGGGTGGTTCCGGTGGGCCTGCGCTGGGGGAACCAGTTGTTGCCGTTGTTGGCGAAGTTGGCACAGGGGCCGCCGTTGCGGGAGGAGGGAACCACATTTTCACACTTCATGAAGAAGGAAAGACGGTACTTTCTTCCGGGAAGGATCTTGTGGTAGATGGTCTGCGCCGCATTGGGGTTCTTCCCTGAAACAAGCATACTGCATGGGGCGGAAACGAAGTTGTCAAAGTCAAGTTTCATCTGCTTGCTGCCGTGCCAGCCGCCTGCCCACTTGTTGTTCCTGTAGATCCCGTAGTTGCCGTGGCGGGTCTTGGGGAGAGAAAAATCACTGTTGATAAGAATGTTCCGGTCCTTTTCAAAGGTGACGGTGCCGAAGTTTTCCACATCGTGGAACCCTCTGACAAAGGGACCCCAGCAGTAGTACTGTTCGTAGTCGTTCCCTGATTTGAGGGTGCGGTTGCGGCAGAAGTTAGCCACAAGCTGTCCCTTGAATCCGGGAAGATTCCTGAGGGGGAGCGTCACTGCGGCGGTCCACTCTTTCGCCCCTTTGGTGATCTTGACTTTGGCGCCGGATTCCCATGAGGGAGTTCCCACCTTTTTACCGCCCCAGGAGATCTCTCTCTGGTCGAAATAATCCCCTTCTGAGTTGATGATGATCTGGTAGAAGGTCTTGCGGTCGCAGGAGGGATTGAGGAAAAGTTCGATGCCGTTGTCTTTCCAGACTTCGATGTCATCGTGTTTGCGTTTGACGGTGAGAAGATCCGCCATCCGGGGCTCTTCGCAGCGGAATGTAACAACAAGGTTTTCTTTGTCAACAGCGAACTTCACGCCGGTGGCAACAGTGCTTTTCTTTTTGGTCCTGCCGTTGAGCAGCAGAGGACGCAAGTAAAGCTCTCTGCCTTCTGCGGCATAGAATTTGAATCCCCGGACCGCGTTGGAGTAGTTGCGGTAGGCAGAAGCCGCCTCAACCATGGGGTCAAAGAGGTGCTTCTTCATGAAAGCGATACGCCGGGACTCCATGCTTTTGGCGGGGACGCTCTTCAGAGCCTTGTCAAAGAGAGCTTCCAGACGTTTGAGTTCGGCGGGGGAGTAGACTTTGTTCCAGAGATCGTAGTCAGAGGGGACAGAGGTCACAGGGCCAAGTTCCGTATCGACTGTGCGTCCGGCGATCTCATTGAGCCACTTGCGCTCAAGAGTATTGTAGAACTCCTCCATCTGGGGAGCGCCCTTGCCGAACATAAGATGGTGGTGCTCTTTCAGTATGGCGCGGTGGTCGGCTTTGGTATCCCAGGTGACGCGGCCCATGATGTAGTAGTTCAGATAGTGGTAGAGGAATCTTTTTCCCTCAGACTCGCCGAAAGCGCCGTCCACCCAGGGGGAGACAGCCTTGTAGTACTCGGCAACAGCATTGGGGGTCATGTAGGGGATGGCATAGATCCGGATACTGAAACCCACGTTGATATAGTTCCACAGAAAGACCTTGTGGTTGAGTTTTTCCGCCCATGCCTTGAGACGGACTTTATCTTCAGCCAGACGGCTCATGTACCAGGGACCGCCGGTGGCGACCTGAACCATGATGTTGTCAGGGATATCCGCCTTGGGGATGCCGCCGTAGGGGGAGTAGGACATCATTCCCAGATTGCCTTTGAGTCCCTCTTTTTTCAGACGGTTCGCCCATGAGATCACATGGTTCCAGATGAAATCGGTGGCGTACTGGGGATTCTGCTTTTTGGTGGAAACAAGAGGCAGACATTTGGGGCAGCAGCATCCCTCCATGGAGTCCTGGGGCATGACATCAATGATATTTCTTCCCGGATTCACATTGGGGCCCCATCCGTAGGCAGTGCCCTTGTAGTTGAGAACCTTGCGGACAGAGGCGGGTTCTCCCTTGAAATAGGAGCGCAAGTCCTGATAGATCTCTTCGGTCACAGGACTGTTGAAACAGAGCTGTCCGGCAAAGTGGGAGCCTGCCACATTGCTGCGGCTGCCGTTGCTGCTGACGGCAAAGTATTCGGGGTTGGTTTTTCCGAAGCGCTGAATGTATTTGAAATGGTTGAGTCCGTGGCAGATGATGTAGTTATTGCTGCCCATGCGGAGACGGTGAAGATTCAGATTTTTGAGCGCCAGACGCTGAGCAGGAGTCACCTTTTCAAACCATTCGCCGTCATGCCAGGTATAGGTCCGGCGGATCGTGTAGTCCGGACGGTCAAAAAGGTCGATGGCGGGAAGATCAAGACTCTTTTTTGCAGGAATGATGGTTCCCATTTCTCCGGGGAAATACATTCTGACCCCGGCAAAACGCTCAAGAAAGGTGTAGACGCCCAGTTCCGTTCCCCGGTCGTAGCGCTGGGTGGCGGCGCCCCCTTTTTCAACAGCATGAAAGGCGTTGGCTTTTTTGTCATCTATTCCGGCGATGAAGATGTTGGAGCCGGAGCTCTTGATAAAAAATCCTTCAGAGCAGAGTTTGGAAAAATCGATCCCGGCTTTGCGGCTCCAGACATTGTCCCCCAGAATGAATGAGACTTTGCCGGGAGTGACATTTCTCACCACCGGAATATCTTTTCCCAGAATGCGGGAGAGGAAAAATTGCAGCTCCTGAGCCGCAAAACGCACTGTTGAAGGCGCCTTGGGGGCAATGACGATCTGAGTATTTTCAGCCGTGGCGGAAATGACCGTTTTACTGCCGATACGGGCAAAACGACCGGGACGGACCTGAGAGTCCGGGATCTCTGCTGCCTGAAGCAGAGCGCCCAGGGCAAGAAGAGCCGATAAGAAGAGTTTTTTCATACTTTTTTCCTTTTTTGAACTTGAGGTAATTTCAAAAGTCATTCAAAAAATGGCAAAGATGTCATTCGCAAAGAGCTGTAAAGGGTAGTTTGAACCTGCTACCTGCAAGGTAACAGGCGAAAACGCTCCCTTTATCAGATCGAAGCGAGGGCGCTTTGACAATTTTGAGGAGTTTTGAAATTGCCTCTACTTATTCAGAGTGTAAACTTTATCACTTTCAAAGAGAGAGGGGGAATCTTTTCTTCGCCGCACTTTTTGCCCACAGGCAGACCGATCTGCCATGAAGTTGTCTCTTCTTCTTCAGAGAGATTGGCAAGAAAGAGCATGACTTCGCCGTTATCGTTCCAATAGGCGGCGATGCCGCACTTATCATTCCCCACCGTTGCAAGTCCCTCGCCGGGAGCGGTATGGCGGGCGTACTTCACCACCTCTTCAAGCTCACCGCGGTACTGTTTATAGAAATCAGTGTAGGCCTTTGCCCCCTGGGAGACAGTAGCATGATGGAGCAGTGCACAGAGGGCGTAACGGCGGTGTTCAGGTTCTGGCGCTGAAGTTGAGATCATGCAGCACACCTGCCGGGATGCCACATTCATAAAGTGGGCATGGGGGGAAAACATGAAAGGGGAGATCATGGAGCCGCCTGTTTCTTCGGTCAGCACCAGTGACGCGATGTTGCCTGCGATGATATTGGGTTCCCTTGTCAGGTGAAGATAGATGGCGCCGTCATACGCCGCCACCCGGTCATAGCTCCACTCCAGAACGGCTATCAATTCCCGGTAGTCCCAGTGGCGGCGTCCGTGTTTGGGCGAAAGGCACTCTTTGGCGCTGCACCAGTCATAATAGAGGGCTTTGAAAGGATGTTTCTGCAAAACCTCATCAATCGTGTCGATGCGTTTTTTGAACCATCCGCTCTTGAGACACATCTGGAACCCGTAGTAGCCGTGGCTGCTGTAACTGGGGATGATCCTGTCGCCTTCAATGGCGATCCGTCCCCACTCTTCGGCATTTTCTTTGAATCCGGGGGCATCGGGGTGGTATTCGTGGAGCGAAAAATAGGGTGCCACATCGATCCCTGCGGCGTTTGCCATTTCAAGGAGCTGATCCATTTTCGCCATTTCATCGGGGGGATAAGGGGGATAATCCACATCCCGCCAGAAGATGCCGTTGTCAAAACAGTCGCCGTCGTTGTGGAGACGCATCAATGTAACGCCCGCCTCTTTCAAGGCGTCGATATCAGATTGGAGCGCCCAGCGGTTTTCAAATCCCCGCTCAGAGTAGAAGATGTTGCCGGAGCATGGCACAAGGGGCGCCATTTTCTCTCTGACAAAGGGGAATGCAATGCTGAAATCAAAGGGTGTTTTTCCCTCCAGATACTGACCGTCGCGGCGGCAGTCCAGGGCGGAAAAGCGGACTTCATAATATTTTTTAGCGTTGCGCCATGCCACATATCCCATCTGCAATCCGGGGAGCGTGCCGCCGATGGAGTCCCACTGGGCAAGATCATCCCCCAGCACCACCTGGAACCCCTCAACGCCTTTCCGGAACATCAGGAGCGCCCGGGGCAGATGACAGGATTCATAAGCGGCATGAGGCGACGGCGCGATATCCATGTAGTGTTTGACTGCATTGCCGCTGTAAGGACTGATGGATTCAAACAAAGACTCCTGAAGGGCCAGACAGTTCATCTCTTCAGAAACGTACAGACTTCCCACCTGGACCATGCCCAGATCGCCGATGCGCCGGGCGGCGTCAAATTGGGCGTGGAACATGGCTTCGCCCCAGGGGGTGTACTCCACATGGAGCTCCAGACGGAGCCCTTCAAGGACAACGCCTGCGGCATCCTTGAAAATACCGGAAAAATCCAGCACCGGATTACCGTTGTTTTCTGAAACACGGCAATCAGCTTCACACGCCTTGTAAAGGTGATAGATGCCGTTTTCAGTAATGCCGACAATAAAACTCTGAGGAGCGGCAAAAAGGCTTTTGCCGCTGCCGTTTTTGATAATGGCTTCTGAAATACCGCCTCCTGCGGCAGGGTCATGGACACACTTCACATAACGGTTTTCAATGATAACCAGATCCCCTTCGCGCCGGGCGGCAAAAGGTTCTCTTGCGGAACGGAAAAATCTCATTTTTTTTATCCTTTACGAATATCAGTCAGTTCTGGGGTGATAATAGTTGCCGGGGGTGGTGGGGATCCAGAAAGGCGAAAGTCCCCCGTTGGTGCGGAATGTTCCGGGACGGCGCGCAGCGGCGCGTCCGTCAAAGTAAAGCATGTTCGCCTTGCCGTTGTGGAGATAGAAGAAGTTGGTCATGGTGGACGTTTCCACGCCGTTCAGATTGGCGCGTCCGTCGCTCATCAGCATCAGCCGGGTGGGGAAGGTGCACTTGTTGTAATAACGGGAGGTGGTGGAGGAATTGATGGTCACGTTGTAGCCCCATCCCACCTCAAATTCATAAGCCATCTTTGACGGAGGACGCCAGGTGACCCAGTCGCCGCAGGTGAATTTGCCCCTTTTGCCGGAGCGGTAGATCCGGAAGTCGTTGTTGTCCCCGCCGGGGCGGATGAACTCGCCCAATGCCATGGACCAGGTAATGACGACAGGTTTGTAGCTGGTGGGGTTGTAAGGGGGAACGTTGTGATACTGTTCAATATACAAAGACCAGTATTTTCCAAGCTGCGAAAGCGTGTTGAGACACGCCGTTTCCCGCGCCCTGCCCCGCGCCTGCTGCAAAGCGGGCAGCAGCATGGCGGCAAGAATGGCAATAATAGCTATCACCACCAGCAGTTCAATCAGCGTAAAAACGCCTTTTCTCAGCGGGAAACATTTTTTTCTGTTTTCAACGGAACCATCTTCATTGAACATAAAAACGAACTCCTTTCTTATTTTTTTTCTGCATTTGCAGTTAAAATGATCCTTCCCATGGCGGCGGAACGCATCACACCGGAACTGGAACCTGTTGAAAAAACGCCCGGCTCAGGACACCAGGAGTCAACAATACTCTTTCCATCCCTTGCGGACTGCCGGAAAACGTTGAAAGTCGGCTTTTCCTCAAGTTTGCGGCGGGGGATCCTGAATGAAAGATGCCAGTGATCTTTTTTCTTTCCCCAGCTGATTTTTTCCGGTTGAAGGAAATGGTTGTTTATGGTCATGGGACCTTTATCTGAAAAAGCTGCGATCTGAGGCGCGGAGGAGTAGAGTTCATCGCAGAAGACAAAGTAGATCCTGTCAGCGGTGGAATCCGGGATAAAACGGCACGCTGCACTGAAATAAAGATATTTGGGAGTCGCTTTCATCTGCCATGAAAAACTCTGCTGTTCATACACTTCTCCGGGGCGGCAATTCTGTGCAAAAGCGCCTTCGGGGAACCGGGGGGATCCCCCCTGAGCCAGACGGCGGCGCAGGTCGGGAATATCTTTCTCAAGGAGATTTTTGAGCTGACAGATCCGCTTTTCAAGTTCTCCGGAGGTGAACTTCATATCTTCCGACTCCGAGTGATAGCCGATGAGAAACTCTGCGTTACAGAGGGGGATCATCTCTTCTGAAGAGCGTATCTCCGCCTGAATGATCTTTTCCATTTCATCAAGGACAATACTTTCGCCGCTGTAAAGTTTCTTCCGCAGCAGATAGAAGCGGGCGATGTGCCATCCTGACTTCAGAAGCAGTCCCACGGCATGAGCGTAGTTGATCTCCCGCATTTTCAGGGGATCATCTTTGTACTTTTCTCTGAGAGTCAAAAGGAGTTTCACCCCCTTTTCATAATTTTTTGCCATGAGAGCGGCCTGCTTTTCAAGCTCCTCAAGAGTGAAAGCGCCCAGACATCTGCCGATGCTGTCGCCGCTGACGGGGTTGGGCTGCCATGAGGCGTAAAGATCCACGAAACGGACTTCAGGATACAAAGGCCAGACAATGCCGTGGTGGAAAGGACCGTTGTACTGGATATCTGTGCAGAGGGGATAGCTGCCGTAGCCTCTGGAAAAATATTTCCACGCGGCGGCGGCAACAGGAGCGTCTTCGCCCCACTCCTCCTGAGCAAGCTCAGTCAGGAACTCTTTTTCACTTTTGCGGAAATCCCACGTTCCAAGTTCCAGCGCCGCCCGGTTCATAAGGCCGGGGAAGGAGCCGAAATACCAGCTGTACATCACAGTATCCACATGGTGTTCAACTAAAAATTTGTACTTCTGATAGAGGAGTCCCGGAACCGGGATCACCGGCACTGTGGCAAGTTCATGTCCGTTTGAGATCTGAAGTTTGGCACCGCACCGCACTTTTTTCTTTTCAAGGCGCTGCGCCAGAAGCCTGAACCTCTTGGCGGGGCCGGTTTTGGAGTTCCAGTAATCCCCCCCGTGAAGGGTCTTGCCCTGCTGTTTCCGGATGAGTCCCGACTCAAAGTTGTAAAGGTTGACAACGCCCTCAGGAACACTTGCCGCGCAGTCGTAGATGTAGGGATTCTCGTTTTCAGCAGGGAATGAACGGTAAAACCATGAAATATACTCCGCCTCAGGGGCGGCCTCTTTCATGCCCTGCACCATGGGTGTGAGGAGATTCCTGAAGATCTCAACCGGAGTGAGTTTGGAACACCGGGGGCAGCTGAATCCGGGGATCGGGTTGAAAAAACAGCTGGAAAGCTGTTCGCCGCTTGTGATGTTCAGCAGACCGCCCAGTCCCGGAACTTTTGAAAAGAGATTAAAGGTCTGTTCTCTGAGATGCTTCTGCGCCGTTTCATTGGAGGGACAGAACCCCACCATGTCAAATCCCCAGTTGGTGATGCCCCCCAGTTCAGGATACTTTTCCTTGAGGGGATGGGGACCGGTGAATCCCTGGGGTTCAATGCAGAACAAAAAGACCCTGATGCCGTACCGGGCGCATTTGTCAACCACCTGTCTCAGTTTTGCCAGACGCTTTTCCATAAGGGGATCGGGAAGTTGGATGGAGCTGAAAGTCACCTCTTTGAAGTAGACCGTCAGCCAGAGTCCGTTGATCCCCTCTCTGGCAAGGCGGTTCAGATAGGGTTCAGGGTAATAGTCCACATCGTCAACAAGTTCATCAATATCAACAGGAGGTCTGTGGGCAGGTCCGTAGTAACTGCGTGAAATACGGTTCCGGACTTTCTGATTTTTTCTGACTGTTTCCTTTTTGAGATAAGGTCCTGCGCTGTTTGCGAGACGGGAACTCAAAAAGTAGATGCCCCGGCGGAACCCTTCACTGCCTGAGGCAGCAAGTTTGCAGGCATCTTCAGAAACTTCAAGAAGAAACTCCTCTTTGTCAAGAGCGGGATCATCCTCAAAACGCAGAAGATACCCCTTGCTGTCTGCGGGGATCTTCCACGCCTCAAGGACGCGCTTCAGCTCCTGTAAAGCCGTCCCGGGGAGCTGTTTTGAAGAATGGTCAAACACAACTCCCTTTTCAAGAGAAACTTCATTTTCAAAAGGTTTTCTGCGGCAGACGCAGACGAATTTTTCCTCTTCTGCGAAAAACGCCGCCATCTGTTCTTTCAAAT
>JAGBWB010000335.1 GCA_017629975.1 Lentisphaeria bacterium | reverse complement strand
CCATCACGATATCAAGCCTGCCAATATTATGCTGACCGCAGATGGTGACGCAAAACTTGGCGATTGGGATATTGCAGATTTCCGGGAACCGGGAGATATCACCACCCCCTGTTCCATGATGTGGGCAAGTCCTATTTACACCAGCCCGGAAAGGATCTTTTCCGGCGGTGAAGACTATAAAGGGGATATTTTCAGTTTGGGGGTGACTGTTTATGAACTGCTTTCAGGAATCGCTCCCTTCGGATTGCACGGTGATACCGGGATGATCTACTCGCGGCGCCAGAATATGCAGTTTCAGCCTTTGACGGCTCTGGTGCCTGAAACTCCCCCTGTGTTGTCAATGCTGGTGGCGGGAATGCTGGATTTTCAGCCCGGAAACAGACCTGATTATGAGGAGATCTCTGATATCCTCAACATCGTCATCAATGAAAGCCGTATGGGAATTGAAAAATAAATCCCCCCGGAAAAAAGCATATTGAAAGGAGCTTTTTAAAAGTGAAATATATAGGCGCACATGTAAGTATTTCAGGAGGTGTGGAAAAAGCCCCCCTTAATGCCGCGGCTCTCGGAGCTTCGGCTTTTGCCATGTTTACCAAGAATCAGCGTCAATGGAGCGCCCCTCCTTGCAGTGAGGTTTCCGAAAAGGCGTTCAAGGAAAATTGTGCCGCTTGCGGATACTCCGGAAATCTGATCCTTGCCCATGACAGTTATCTCATCAATCTGGGGCAGCCCGATCCGGAAAAACGCCGGAAAGCCATTGATTCTTTCATCAATGAGCTTGAGCGCTGTCACCAGCTGGGGATCGGTTTGCTGAATTTTCATCCGGGGAGTTCCCTGAAACAGGTTTCTGATGAAGAAGATATCCTCTTGATTGCCCAAAGTGTCAGAGAGGCTCTTGAGGCAGTTCCTGATGTTATCGCCGTCTTTGAAAATACCGCAGGGCAGGGGAGCAATATGGGGTGGAACTTTGACCAGCTCGCCGCCATGATCGAAAAAACACAGATGAGCGAACGCTGCGGTGTCTGCCTTGATACCTGTCACGCTTTCGCCGCAGGATATGATATAGCTTCTCCTGAAGGATACGAAAAATTCTGGACGGAGTTTGAGCAGAAGATCGGCTTGAAATTTCTCAAAGGTATGCACCTCAACGACGCTAAAGGCGTCTGCGGGGGCAGACTTGACCGGCATGACAGTATCGGCAAAGGAAATATCGGCATTGATACATTCAAGAGATTGATCGCCGATCCCCGGACGGACGATATTCCGCTGATATTGGAAACGCCCGATGAATCCATTTGGAAAGAGGAAATCGCCTTGTTAAAGTCATTCGCAAAGTGATCTTTTATCAGAGAATAAGGAAAATGTTTATGAAAAAAGTGATGTTGCTGGCGTGTCTCGGATTTCTCTGCTGTCTCCTTTCAGGCGCAGAAAAAAACGGGACTCTCGTTCTCTACTACTCCTGGTCAGATGCCGGAAATACCCGGCAGGTGGCTGAGATCATTGCAAAAAGTACAGGCGGTGTATGTGAAAAGATCGTTCCGGAGCAGGCCTATTCAAGAAAATACGCCGAAGTGTTAAAAAGAGGGCGGGCAGAACTCAAACAGAGTAAAAGCTGTCCTGTCAAACCCTTGAAAAATGATTGGCGCAAGTACGATGTTATTTTTGTCGGTTCCCCTATCTGGTTCGGGACCTATGCGCCTCCGGTGCGGAGCTTTTTGCAGCAGAACGATCTTCGCAGCAAGAAGGTCTTTTTCTTCTGTACCCACGGCAAAGGAGGTGCCGGAACTTATTTCAAAGATGCAAAGAAACTTTGCCCCGCAGCCGTCCCCGGCACTGAATTCAGCTGCTATGGAAATCATGTAAAAAAAATCGCTCCCAAAGTCAAAACATGGGTTGAAAAGGTGATGAAATGAGAAAAGTTCAGCTTTTTCTTGCCGCTGCCGCCGCCGCGACTCTTGCCGGCAATGACGGGGTGTTCCGTTACGATTTCGGAAGAGTCGATTCCCCCCTCCGTGAGGGATTTATCCGCGTTACCCATGGTAAGGGCAAAGGGTATCAATGGAGGAGTTCCGCAAAACTTACAGGTTCCGCTAACAAGATCACCGAGAGTGCGGAAAATAAAAGGCGCAAGACCATTGAAGCGCCCCAAATCTATTTCAACGAGTTGAGCTGTGACCATGTGAGCGGCAAAGGCGATGCTCTGCTGACTTTGAATGTTCCGGCAGGCAAGTATACCGCATGGGTGCTGACCGGACACCCCGGAAGACCCTCCAGAGAATTTGTCTGGAATACCCGGATCGGTGGAGAAGAGATCAATCATTGGCGGAAGTTCGGGATCAATGAAGTTGTGTTCCCGCTTTCCGCAGACAAAAACGGCGCCAGAATTTCCATCAAAACCAAGAGTTCCTGGCTTATTAACGCTTTGATCCTTGTCCCTGAAAAAAAGTGGGCATCTTTCAGAAAAAGTGAAGAGTTCCGCACTCTTCAGCAGGAGATTTTTATGCTCCCTGCCGACAAACTGAAAAAATGGAAACAAATTCCCCAGCCCATTATCAGACCCGCTGAAAAGGTGCGCTGGAACTCACAGCAGCTTAAAGAGGGATTTGCTCTTTTCAGAAGGGGTTTCAATGACCCCGTTTTTCCGTCTGAGTTGCCGAAACTTCATGAGATCAATGCCCCCTTGAGATGTTTTGCCGCAGGCAATGAACTGGAAAGTCTGACTTTCACTGTGCGGGCTCTGAAAAATCTCAACAGCGTTTCTCTTTCTGCTTCTGAGCTTACCGGGCCCGGGGGCAGCAAACTTGCCGCTCCGGAACTCCGCTATGTGCGCTACATGTATGTCCGTCCTCACTACACCGTGACCGACAGATACTTTGAAGCACCCGACATCGTCATGCCTTTCAGAAAGGCTCTGGAACTTGAGAAAGACCGGAACTTGCGTTTCTGGCTCACGGTCAAGGTCCCTGCCGGAGCAAAGCCGGGGATCTACTCCGGAAAAGTGACTTTGAAATGTGACAAAGTTACAAAAGTTCTGCCGCTGACAGTCAAAGTCCTGGGATTTGATCTTCAGAAAGATCCGGATAAGATCTATTCCATCTATTACAATCTGCCCATGCCTGAAGCGGTATCCAATTGTGCCCATTCAAAAGCCTGGTTTACCAACAAGAGAGAAACCGAGCTTGCCGGATTGCAGGAGGCGGGTTTCAACGGTATCACATTAGGATTCTGGGCAACCAAAAGAGCGGCATCAAAGGATATTTTCATTCTTTTTGATCGTTTCAGAAATGGTGAAAAATCTCTGAATAAATACGGTATTACTGCGCCGGTTCCTGCCTCTTACGGCGAAGGAAGACTTTATGCCGACAATATGAAGAAAAGCCTTCCATCACATCTGACCGGCATGGACATGCCCAATGAACAGTATTTCAAGGATGTTGAAACTGTTATAAAAAGGATTTTTGCCGAGTATAAAAAGAATCCCAAATGGCCGGAGCCTCTCATCTATCTGACAGATGAACCCGACTGTACTCCCACGGTCGTTGCATATCTCAAGCGGCTCGGTGAGATCGTTAAACGAAACGGCGGCAGAACCTATGTGACTGCTGATCCGGCTAATAAGCTTTATGCTTCTTTGTTCGATGTTGTTGATGTCTGGTGTCCTTCCCAGTTCACTCTGACTCCCGAACAGATGCGGGAGTGGAAAAAGAAACGCCCCGGAACGGAGTTCTGGTGCTATCCCAACTCAGTTTGCGGTTCAAACAATCATGTGACTTCTGCCGGTGCCAGAATGACTTTCGGTTACGGTTTCTGGAAATCTGAGTTCAAGGCTCTTATTCCGTGGATGTACCAGAGCATCGGCGGTGACCAGTGGAACTATCTGGACGCCCCCCGCATGGACTTCCTCAACCGGACAGATAACGACGGATCCCCCATCCCGGCAATGAATTTTCTCTGCTACCGGGAGGGCATTGATGATGCCAGGTATATCTACACTTTGCAGAAAAAAGTTGCCGAAGCACGGAAAAAAGGTGCTGTCAAAGCTGCCGCCGCAGGTGAAAAGGTATTGAAAGAGCTCTCTGAGGCGATCCCGCAGCAGCGGCGCTACAAGGATCATGAAGACGGAGTTTGGGATACCGGAACCATGGACGCATGGCGCTGGAAACTGGCAGAGGCAATTACGGAAATCAATGATGTTCTCAAAGGCAAAGGTGGACGCAAATGAAAAAACTGTTTACTCTTTTCGCTTCAGCCCTTTCTGTTGTACTTGCAGCGGCTCCTCTTACAGAGGAAAATAAACTCACGACTCTTCCCAATTTGAAGTGGGCAAGTGCTGTGGCAATTCCTTCCAAAGGCAAGATGGTGACTCCTGAAAAGGGGAAGAGCATCTGTTTTACTTATCCCATCATCTACGATGAATCGGGTAAACCCAAAGGTACATCCTGGCCGAGGTGCAACATTTCTCTGCCGCAAAAATTGCGTAACTGGTCGCGATACGATTATCTTGAATTCAACATTTACACGACTTTCAACCGTTCTGATGAAGAGTATCTGCCGGTAACCATTGGTATCGGCGGCGTTAAAACAAGGACTCTCGTTTCCTTCGGACTAAAAAATCTCCGTCAGAATATTTAACGTCAGAGTAAATATTTTTTGCTTTAGTTGAGAAGAACCAAAAATTTTTACCGTTATAATACTTGTCCATTCTTTTTCAGCTTCAATTAAAACATCATATACTTCTTTTAATTTTTCAGTTGGAAATAATAAGCATATTCTTTTATCATCTTCTTTTAATACTTTAGTGATATAACCTTTTTCTTCCATATAATCAATTGCTCTTGTTACATTACTTGCATGTACATGAGCAATATTTTTTATTTGGTCTCTAGTAATT
>JAGBWB010000334.1 GCA_017629975.1 Lentisphaeria bacterium | reverse complement strand
TTCCCTTTCGTACTTAATAATAAACAGAAAATATTTTTTACATAACTCAAAGGAGACAATATCATGGAATTTTACAACACTGCCAACAATTCTTTCAACAATGATTCATTCAGCAAAGGAAAAAACAATATGGAATTCAAAAACACGCCTTATGAACTCATCACCAGCGAAAACTGCACCCCCGCTTTCACCCTGCCTCACTGCGCCGTGATGCTGGTGCTTGATACCTCTCACAGTATGTGGGGACAGGGACTTGCCGATCTTCAGCTTTCTCTCAAAGCCTTTTTCGGAACCATCGCCCGGGAAAATTTCCCCAATGCCCAACTCCACATCGCCGCTGTCAGCATGGGGGACAACTTCGGTATGCTTGAGGAGTTCACTCCTTTTGCCCAATCCACTCTTCCCGGAATGAAGATCCGTCCCAAAGGCAACACGCCGCTGGGGGCAGCACTCTCTCTCGCCCTTGACAAGATCGAGGCCCAAACCGCCCTCTGGAAAAATGCCGGTGTCTCTCAGGTCACGCCCCAACTGGTCATCCTGTCAGACGGAAAATCTTCTGATGACTTTTCTGCTGCCGTGTACCGTCTCCGGCAGATGACCGGTCAAAACAGACTCTTTTCCCGTGCCATCGCTCTGGGGAACTCCCCTGATATGGGAGTCCTTACTCAAATCGCTTCTGAAAAGGTGATCTCAGCCGGTTACGGCTCCATGCGCCACGCCTTTACCGAAGTTGGCGACGCCGTTTCTCAAACCTATGAAGCTGAAGCCCCTCAAGTCATCATGGCGGAACACGCTCAGGCGCCCCCCCGGTCAGGAGTTGAGTATATCCTCGACGGCTCCAATATCCTTCACTGGGCAGGACAGAAGAACGTTTCTCTGAAAAATATCCTTGCCATTACAACGGAACTGGATCGGCAGAAAATTCCCTTCAAAGTGGTGTTCGATGCATCTGCTCCGCACATCCTGAATAAAAACGGCGAACGGACTGTCTATGAGGAGCTGCTGCATAACCGTCCGGAAGAGTTTCTGCAGGTCCCCGCCGGAACTGTTGCCGACAAGTTCATCCTGCTCCACGCCGAAGAGGACTCCAGACGCATGATCATCACCAATGACCGCTATCTGGATCACGAAGCAGAACATCCCTGGATCCGGAAATCCCCCAGACGCATTTCCGGTATGGTCATCGGCGGAAAAATCTATATTCCCCAAATAAACATGAGTGTTCCTGTGGGCGGGGCGGAAATTTGAGGAACTCCGCACTTATTACCAGACAGAGACAAACAACGCCAAATAATAAGGAGATCAACATTATGGCAAACATTTTTTCCTGGCTTTTCGGTTCCGCTCCCGCTTCTTCCACTTCAACCGCTGCCCCTGTTGTCCCCGGAGCCGGGACAAAAACTCCCCGGTCTGCAGCTTCTGCTCCTGCTCCTTCCGCCAGTCTCCCCGCATGGCTGAAACAGAGTACGGGGCGTCCCAAGGCAAAAGACTCCATCACCGTCTATGACATGAACAACAATCCTTTGCAGCTCACATTCCACCATGAAAAGGCAAGTGGCGGCGAAGGCACGGTCTATACTCTCCCCGGCAACGATCAGATCCTGATCAAAGTCTACAAGGACCAGACCATACAAAACCAGCAGAAACTGGATGAACTCCGGCAAAAAATCGCCGCAATGGCAGCAATCAAAGAGTGCCGGAAGATGAACTTCCTTGCATGGCCTGTTATGCCGGTCTTTGATGCCCAAAAACAGATCATCGGATTTGCCATGCACCGCTGCGAAGGGAAATCGTTCCTTGCCCTCCGCGGCGCAGACAATGTGGCCCGGCAGTTCCCCAACTGGGACCGTAAAAATCTTGCGCAGGTTGCCTTGGACTTTCTGCGGAAAGTGCGGCTCCTCAGCAGCTACGGCGTCTATATCAACGACTTCAACCCTGCCAACTTTCTGGTGGATCAGCAGGGCAAGGTGAGCTTTATTGACTGCGACAGTTTCCAGATCGCTCCCCCGGGAAGAAAAGTCGCTATCTCAAAAACTTTCTTCCCCTCCCATTGTGCGCCGGAACTGCTGAAAAATAAGTCAGCCCTCACTCAGGTGCGGAATATCCACCACTTGGAGTTCGGAACTGCCATTATCCTTTTCAATCTGCTGATGTGCGGTCTGCATCCTTATGCCTACTACGATCCCTCCAACAAATCCGCTTGCGGCAATCCCGACGAAAATCTGCTCAAGGGCCGCTGTCCCCTGGGCAGGGGCGCCGGATGCCGCCTGCCCGTGGGCAACTGGTACAATCTCTGGAGCTGGCTTACTAAGAATATCAAAGAGGATTTTATCAATACATTCCGTGATGGGCACAACAATCCTGCCATGCGGACCTCTCTTGAGCAATGGGAGGAGCACCTTAAACAGCTGCTCTTTGAAATGGACCGCATTCCCACTGTCCCGCAACGTCGCCAGCTCAACCCCATGACCGCAAAATCATGGGAGGATCATCGCAAGAGTGCCGCTGTAAAAGATAATTTTGTCATGAATTTCTGAATTCAAGCGGAAAAACGGCAAGATCCGATCTTAATATATAATGT
>JAGBWB010000333.1 GCA_017629975.1 Lentisphaeria bacterium | reverse complement strand
TCCTTTTATTTTTACCGAGGATGTGAATTTCAAATGGGGGGAAAAGGTCTGGAGCGGCTCCCTGACCGTCACTTATACCCAGTGGATCACAGACTCAGAGGGCAAAAGACGCTCTGTGCAGCGGGTGGAGGTTCTGACTGCCAGTGTGACCAGACCTTATCCGGAGTTCCATACGGTCAAAAACTTCTTTTTCGGCCACGATGCCGCCCCGGAGCTTTCCTACTCCCGGACACCCTCTTCTCTTTCAGGAGAAAGTGGTTTTTTTACCACTCTTGGGAAGAAATACCGCATGTATAAACTGCGGAAATTTGAACGGAATCTGACCGATGAAAGCCAGTTCACCATGATGAGCAACCGGGACTTTGAACTTTACTACAAGTCTGAAAACCGCAACGATGAGATCGGATTCCGACTTCTTTTTACCCCCCTTGCCCAGCAGTACATGGTGACGCTGCTCAACGATAAGGAAACTGGTTTCGGGGATGATTTCGCATTGGAAAAGAGCTGCAAAGTGACCCGGATCATGGCGGTGCATCTCAACGAAACCCAATTTGTCCGCGCCCCATTCTTCACAGAAATGTACGATCTGGAAAAAATCAGAAAGAGTTTTCTGGAAGAGAGCGCTCACTTTTTCCGTTCTCTCTATTTTACCTTTGCCCCCCTCTTCCTCATTCCCCTTTACAACGAACCCCGCTCCGATGCTATGGAGGTTGAAGAGTGCATCACCATCTCTCAAAATGAACTTGAGGGCGCGGCAAACTTTTACGCAAGTCATTACGCCCACCCTGCCAGCGTAACTGAGAATTACTTCAATATTGAGGGATTCCATAAGATCCCCGGCGGCGTGGCAGCCACCGTCCGGGCTGTGGGGTTTGAGGGGATCCCCAAAGTGGAACATGTTCCCCGCGTCGCCGGGAACGGCTCTGTTTACCTTGTGCCTGTACCTTATACGGAGTATCTGGAGGTCGTGAAAGAAACTCCCATTTATGCCTGGCGTGAAAAATATGTTCCCCCTGAGGCAGAGATCCTCTTCCGCCGCCGGGGGATCGCTTTCGGCTGAGAGTCTTTCAGCGGCAAACCTCCCATTTGAGAGTGCCGGGATCAAGGTCAAGACGCCCTGATTTTGAGGCGCTAAGAAGAGCTTTCCCCGGAAGATGGAGCCGGGTGATCTCAATCTCCTGCCACCGGGCGGGCATACCTTTGAAAAGATGGAGCCGTTTTCCTTTTGTGTAGGCGCACATCTGCATAAAGGCATCCAGGAATCCCCCTGTACCGTCCAGCTGCATGACTTCGCTTTCCGCTTTGGGGCGGGCGATGTCATGGCGGCGGTGGGCGATGAGAGAAAGCATACGGGGCAGGTAGACCACACTGAGACCTTCGTTGACAAAGATCTCTTTCCACATATTGAAAAGCTGCATGGGCGCCTCATTCAATCCGGTGCGGGTGTAGATGATATTCGCCCAGGGGATGCACCATTCGCTCCATTTGCCCATGCCCATGCTGATCCAGTGGGTGATGGAGTTTTCCACCACCTGACGGAGCTCTTCTGAGGGTTCTTCCGGCAGGGAGTCAAAGGGCCAGATGCAGCCCAGATGGGAGTGGTGACGGTGGCACACTTCAAGATCCTGATTTTCCCAGATGGCGATGCGTGCCTCATTCTGCCGGGCATAGCTGTCGTATCCGCCCACGGTGGTGAAGTGGGGGACTTTGTCAAGGATCCGGCGCCAGATGGGACGCTCCGGCAGATTGAGCAGCGCTGAAAATTCAATCAGCATCGCCGCCAGACGGCGGATGGCTGCCAGCTGATAGGAGGGATTGCGTCCGGCGACGGTGGTCATGTTCAAATTGGAACTTGCGTATTCGGCGGAAATGGCAACAGGAATGTTGAACTCCCTGTCAAGCATCTCTTCATACCCCCGCATGATGCCGTAAATGTAAGGATAAGCGCGCTCTTTGAGAAACTCCATGTCGCAGGTGGTGCGGAAATACTCTTCGTAAAGAAGCGCTGTCCAGGCGCCGCAGGCGGGGTCAAGGACGGCGCCGCAGCTGATGCCGCCGCACTGCCATCCCCGGTCATCCACAGCGTGGAGCTGCCAGAGGGCGTCTTCCACGCCGAAAAGGGCGCGGGCGTTGTGTTTCATGCTCTCCTGAAAGGCGGGACTTTCGATCATGTCAAAGAGGGGGAGCAGATGTTCATGGAGTCCCAGACGGCACAGGGGACCGTAGACCATCTGGACGTTCACATTGAAGTGGTAATCCCCCGCCCATTTCGCCTCCTGATACTCTTCGTGCCAGGGACCCTGAAGTCCGGCGGCTTTGCCCATGGGGGCGGTGGCGGCGGCAAGTTTCCAGGTCTGGAAGGTGAAAAAACGGTTCCACCACTCATCGGGGGTTCTGACGGAACACACCTTTGAAAAGAGCTGTGACCACCACTCTGAGGTTGCGCGAAGCTCTTTTTCTCTTTCGGCGTCGCCTTTGTCCTCATTGGTGAAGATGCGCCAGCCGTAAGAGGTTTTTACGGCGCGGACTGTGAAGTCGGGATCCAGGGCAAGGGGGATCCGCCAGCCGTCTTCAAGAAGCTGGAACATGGCATTGCTTCTGTCAATATAAAAGGCTCTGGTCTGGGGGAAGTCTGTGGCAGGTTTCAAAAGCACATCTTTGATTTTCTGCGCCGGGTCTTCCACATAAAGAGTGTTTTTTGCCAGCACAAGGCACAGCTCAAGGGAAGTGCCGTCTGAAAGGGTGACTTTGAGTTTGCCGGAAAAATAGTCCAGCTCCGCCGTTACGGGAAAGAGGCCGGGGGCAAAGGTGAATTCAAATCTGCCCACTGCCATCCGGTGGGGAGCGCCGTAAAGATCCTCTCTGTGAAAAAGGGTGTTCAGTTCTCTTGTGCATCCGTGAAGTGCAGCGTACTCAACAAAGTTGGAGTAGCGGTCGCGGCTGTCCACGCGTCTGCCGCAGCGGTGATCCCAGAGATCGCTCTGGTTGACGGTGATGCAGAGGGTCTCTTTGCCCCAGACAAGGGCGCCGAAGTTGCCGTTGGCAAGGGGAACGCCGCAGTGGGGGCGTTCAAGAGGAAAAGAAAAGGTAATGGATCTGTTCATTATAAAACTCCTGCGGATGGGGTGACTTCATTGATATTCTAATATAGCACCGAAACGGAGTTTTTGCCAGTTTGCAGAATATAAAAAAAATTTGGCTGAAGCAGACAGAATTTTTTACTTTTTCATACTTTTGAAAAAATGATGCCTTGCTTTTTACGGTATCCACATTTATATTACAGTACCAATTACCGGAAAATCACAATAAGGAAGGGAATTTGATTATGATCAAACCGTTGGGTGTTCAGCTTTACTCCGTGAGAGAGTATGCCAAAGAGGATTTTGTCAAGGTTCTGAAAAAGACTGCCGAGATCGGCTACAAGGTGGTGGAACCCGCCGGATTTTTTGATCTGACTCCGGCAGAGTTCAAAAAGATCATTGATGATCTGGGCCTTGAGATCTACTCCAGCCACCGCCCCTGGGCGCGCTCTGTTGATGACGTGAACGAAAATGTTGAGATCCTTGGAACTCTGGGATTGAAAAACTGCGTCTGCGGATACGGCCCCGATGACTTCAAGGATATGGATGCCATCAAACGCACCGCTGACAACTCCAACGCTCTGATTGACGCCTACGCCGCTCAGGGGATCACCATGTTCCAGCACAACCACTACTGGGAGTTTGAACGCCTTGACGGCAGGATCAAGTATGAGATCTACGACGAACTCTGCCCCCGGATGCAGTATCAGCTTGATTGCTTCTGGAGCACCAACAAAGGCAGTGAAGATGCCGTGGAAATGCTGAAGAAGTTTGCGGACAAGTGCGTCCTGATCCACATGAAAGACGGTATCTGCAAACAGCAGGCCGCCAACGCCGGTATGAAAGACGGACTTCTGGATATGAAGATCGATCTGCTCCCCCTCGGCACCGGAACGCTCCCCATTCCCGAACTGATCAAAAACGCTCCCGAACAGGCCGCCACCGTCATCGTTGAGCTTGACTACTGCGAAGTTGAGATGTGGAAAGCTCTTGAAATGAGCTACAAATATATGACTGAAAACGGCTTCTGCGCCGGAAACAAATAATCAGAGAGGACCTTTGTATCATGGCTGTCAAGAAAAGCTCCGCCGCCGCCAAGGCTGCACCTGCCAAAAAAGCTGCACCTGCAAAGAAAACTGCCGCAGCAAAGAAAGCTGCTCCCGCGAAGAAAGCTGCACCTGCAAACAATATTCCCAAAGCCAAAGAGTTCCGCCGGGTCAAGATGGGTATCATCGGCTGCGGCATGATCTCTGACACCTACTTTCAGGCAGCTCAGAAGTTCAACGTCATTGAAGTCGTTGCCTGTGCTGACATCATTCCTGAACGCGCCAAAGCCAAAGAGGAACTCTACGGCTGCAAGGCTATGACCAATGAAGAACTCTTGGCGCGGAAAGATATTGAGATCGTTCTCAACCTGACTCCTCCTCAGGTTCACTCAAAAATCGCCATCGACACCCTCAATGCCGGTAAACACGCTTACAGCGAAAAGCCTTTCGGCGTTGACAGTGACGATGCCGCCAAGGTCATGCGCCTTGCCGCTGAAAAGGGACTCCGGGTGGGATGCGCTCCTGATACCTTCCTGGGGGGCGGGATCCAGACCTGCCGCAAGCTGCTGGATGATGGCTGGATCGGCAAACCCATCTCCGCTACCGCCATCGTTATGGGCAGAGGACCCGAAAAGTGGGGACAGGCTCCTTTCTTCTATGATTACGGCGCAGGCCCCATGCTGGATCTCGGACCCTATTATGTGACGGCACTGGTCAACTTTTTCGGACCTGCCAAAAGTGTTGCCGCCATCACCACCAAAGGCTCTGAATACCGTACCTACGGCGCCGAAGTGGGCGAGACCTACAAGGATACCTACAAGCCCTTTGACCGTTATCCTGTGAATGTGACCACCCATCTGACAGGTGTCATTGAGTTCCAGTCAGGAGTCCTTGCAACTGTCATCACCAGTTTTGAAGCCTATGCCAACACCCATCCCCGTATTGAGATCTACGGCGACGAGGGAACCATGACCGTTCCCGATCCCAACACCTTCGGCGGTCCTGTGAAGGTTTTCCGCCGGGGCAGCGGCGAGTGGAAAGATATGCCTCTTTCACACATCTACACCGAGAACAGCCGTTCCATCGGTGCCGCCGACATGGCCATCGCTCTTCAGACCGGCAGAAAACACCGGTGCAGCGGCGAACTTGCCAACCATGTGCTTGAGATCATGCTTGCCTTTGACAAATCCAGCAAGTCAGGCGCCAGAGTCTACATGGAAACCACCTGCAGCCGCCCTGAGCCGCTCCAGATGGGACTGGAACCGGGAGAAGTCGAAAAATAATTTCTGACATCTCCTGCAAAAGAAGAGAAGTCCTC
>JAGBWB010000332.1 GCA_017629975.1 Lentisphaeria bacterium | reverse complement strand
GCCTGCTGCAAGGCGGGCAGCAGCATTGCCGCAAGAATGGCGATGATAGCGATGACTACCAGCAGTTCAATCAGCGTGAATTTTGATCTTTTCATATTTTATGCGGTTCTCTCCCTTTTGTATCGTGCCATGTTAATTGAGTTTTTCCAGACGGACGCCCCAGAGACGGCTCCAGGTGCCCGCTCCGGTGTTGGGAGAAGAGATCAGCAACGCAAACCAGCTCTCTCTGGGGATAATGATGATCCGTGAGAAATTGAGGACTCCCGCCGCTTTGTGGCAGTCAAAGACGGCGAATTCCGGGGCGGCGGATTTCTGCTTGCGGAGCAGGGAAATATTTTTGAGCGCAGCGGGATCAAACTCCGGAAATTCAAGGAACGTAAAGCGCAGCTGATTGTTGGGACGGCAGGAAAATGAGAATCTGTAAGTTCCCGCCGCAAGTTTTATGTACTGCCGCAGTTCGGGATTTTTTCCCTGACCGATGGCAAGATGGTTGTTGGCGGCTTTGGAGGGAACGATCTTCCAGAGACTCTTGTACTCTTCAGAAGGAAGGGGACCGATCTCTTCAAAGAAGAACCAGTTTTCCAGTTTGGGGTGGGCGCCGGGAACGGTTCCGTCGCCGGGAGTGTACTTTTTGAAATTGCCGTTTTTAATGAGGTTCTCAGGCTTTTTGCCGGTCATCTGATTGAGAAGTGTGGAGATTTCAATGATATCAGGATATTTCTTTGCGGCATTCTTCCAATAATCAAGACGGGCTTTGCGTTTCATGCTTTTGCAATAGACTTTGGCGTGATTTTCCAGAGCCAGACAGAGGGACTCCAGCACATAGCCGGTGACGGTGTCCCGGTAGTTGTGGTAAAGGGTGTTGACATCGGCTCTCTTTTTGTGAAGATACCGGAAGATGCCGATTTCATCTTTGCTGACTGTGTTTTTCCAGATGGAATCAAACTTTTTGTCCAGTTCAACACATTTTTTCCTCAGGGTACTGATTTCTCCGAGAGAGAGTTTTTCGTTCCGCAGGCGCTGTGAAATAAGATAGCGGTCTGCAAGGCACCCCACATATTCAAAGTAGGTGATGACATCCTGAAGGCGATTTTTCTGCACTTCGGTTTTGGGGGCGGCGGCAGCTTTGCTGAGAGCGGCGCGCATCTTGTCGGTATCACCCTGACGGAGTCCTTTGAAACGGTCGATGCTGAAGGTGAAAGGTCCGCCCTTGGGCGCTTTTTTGGAAAGAGCAACATCGTGCTCATACACAGACTCCCAGATGTCGTAGTAGGCTTTGACATGGGGCGCTGCCTCTTTGCCGAAGGCTTTGGTGCAGTACTCCATCATCACCTTGTCGATGTCGCAGTTGACATCCCAGAGCAGACGGCCGAGAATGTACTGTTTGGGGCCGTTGGCGGCGTGGATCATGTAGACTTCGCCGAAGTATTCGCTCAACCCCAGTTTGTGAAGTCTGCGGAGATTTGCCGCCATGGATTTGGGGAAATGACGCACCAGAGGATAGGAGCGGTCAAGGTGGTGATCCCACAAGCCCATGCGTTTGAGTCCCTGCCGGGCGAATCCGGGGAAATCCGCTCTGCGGGTCCCCATGCCGATGATCCCGGGGTGGATCTTGATGTCAGGAACGTTCAAGGTACAGTCGGAGTAAAGAAGAATGATGATCTTTGCATCAGGATTGACCTTGCGCGCCTGATCAAGGATCTTGCCGTAAAAGTAGAAATAACGGTTGGAGTAGTTGCTTTTGCTGACGGGTTTGGGGACTCCGGGCGCGGTGCAGTAGCTGCATTCGCAGTGTCTCCCGAAACCGTCGTTGACAGCCAGACTTACGCCGTCGGCATCATCTTTGCCGTATTTTTTGAGGAGGTGATCCACAAGGATCTTCTGGACTTCCGGATTGCCCAGACAGGGCTGCCAGTCCACGCGCTGTTTCCGGGGATTGTTTAAGCGCTTGCCTTTGACAAGAGGAAAGTATTCAGGATGTTTTTTGCCGTACTTTTTGGGATCAATGATCCTGCCCAGTGCGTGCCAGGCGATGTTGCGTCCGCTCTCGCCCAGATACATGCGCTGGATCTCTTTGTCAATGAAGCTGCTCATGGTCCAGCGGCGGGTATGGAACGAGGGACTCTGGGTGACTGAGATCTTGCGGGGCATCTGCCATTTTTCCCCGTTTTCAGGGAAAACAAATCCGGAGTCCCCCAGACCTACCATGTCAAAACCAACGAACTCCCGCAGAAACCAGTTGGCAGGGAAGTAATATCCCCAGGCATCCCGGGACATGAGAAGACACACATTCTTTTTGCCTTTGACAGTTACCGGATAGCGGATGATGAAACTGTCTTTGGGTTTCCCTTTGAGCACATTGGCGTATTCTCCCCCCATGGCTCCTTCACGGGTCATGAGGAAAACGGTTTTTGCGTTGGCCTTTTCAAAAGGAACAAAACGGATCTCCCGTTTGAGACTCTGGGAAAGGCGTTTGGCAAAGATGGCTCCAAGATCCTCAGGACTCCACCCCGACCGGCGGCGGGGTTCGTCGGGACCGGGCAGAAAACTTACCTGAAATTCAGGAATCGCTCCCTGCAGCACCCCGCTGCACAATGTTAAAAGAGTCAGAAGAACGAACAGATAAAAACGGCGGTATTTCATACAAAAATTCCTCATATTTCTTTGATGAGCTGATCTTTCTTTTTTTTAGAGATACTTTTGGCACTGACCGGAGAACCGGCTTCATTACCGATACTTTGTCTTTCAAAAAGATAATTTTTAAGAATGACTTTGGGAGGATGGTTGACTCCTTTGCCCGGTGTGACAACAGCGCCCGACAGATATTTCCACGCTTCCACGGCAAACTCATGCCACTGGCAGAATACGGTGGTAAGAGAGGGGGAAAAGAGTCCGGCCCCCAGGGGCGTCTGCCCCACAGCGATCACCGCTGTTTTCCCGGGGATGGGGATATTATGGGAGTTCAGCAGATGGTAAAGCTGCAGCGCCATCACCGATGACCCGCAGCAAATGGCAGTGGGGGGATCGTTGGAGTGCAGCAGTTCAATGAGATTTGCCCCGAACTCCCGGAGTCCGCTGCTGCCGGAAAAAATAAGTTTTTCATCTTTTACCATGCCGCAGACCTCAAGGAGTCCGGAAACCCTTTCGGGGGAAACCGAATTGAGGTTGCCGTTGAGGATCAATGCCGTTTTCCGGTGGCCTCTGTTCCTCAGACAGGTCAGCGCTTCACGGATCATCCCCGGCACATCACAGTTGATGAGCAAACACTCAGAGGGCAGGTCCGGGGGAGTGAAACTGCTGTCAAAGAAGAAAAACACGGAAGGGACATTGAGTTTTTTCCACACAGAGCGCATCTCATCAGGGGTCTCCAGATCAAAGGAGATGTAGATCAGGCCTTTGCAGTGTCCTGAGTCGAAAAGTTTCCGGATCTCGCTGTCTGAAAGGTTTCTTGCGATGGCAGGCTCCACCGGTTCCAGAATGGCGTTGCAGGCTTCACCCACTTTGTAGAGTTCATTGAGGAGCGTCGCCTCCTGGATGAAGTTGGGGATGTTCGCCATGACTGCAAGGATGCGTGTCCTGCCGTCCCTGCCGGAGT
>JAGBWB010000027.1 GCA_017629975.1 Lentisphaeria bacterium | reverse complement strand
GGTCATGTACGCCTCAAAAGCATTGCCCGAAAAATCAAAGTTCCGTGCCACCTTGAGTTCTTTGTGGCTGACTACAAATACCTTCATGATAACCAAATGGACTCTTTCAGGAACTGTCTGGTCATGGCAGGTGGGAAAAATGATCCTCTGTGCACTTCCTTTTATTGTGTGCGGTATGTTTTTCGGGGATTTTCTCCACAACAAGGTCAATCAGAGGAAATTTTCAATCCTTGTCTATTCCATTCTCATCCTTGCGGCATTGATGCTCAGCGGAAATCTGATCCGCAATATTGTCATGCAGTGATGTGTTTTCGCTATTGAAAAAACAGCCTTTAAGTGGTATATTAATAAGATACACCAAATTGGAGGTAAGGATATCATGATGTTTTTGAGCGCAGGCATTGCAGCTGCCGCAGGAGTTTTGTCGCTGCTTTGTTGCCGCCGGGGCGGACTCTCCGGAGTGGTGGGACCCGCCGGAACGTTCCTTTCTGTCATCGCCGGTATCGTCGGCTTATGTACTTCGCCCCCGCCGGGAGTTTCGCTGCTTTTCATGCTGCCCACGCTGATACTTGCTCCGGCAGCAGCGGTTCATTCAGTTGCCTACATCAAAGGACACGGCAATCCCGGCGTCTATTGGGGATTTTTCAATTTGACAGTTGCCACGATGCTGGCTCTGCCTTTGATCAAAGACTTTCTTGAGTTTCTCATCGTCTGGGAGCTGATGGGTATTTTCAGCTTTGTTCTTGTCATGTTCAACTACAAGGCAGAGGAACTCAAGCGCGTGGCATGGATCTATCTGCTTGCATGTGAAGCCGGCGGTCTGCTCCTGATGCTTTTCTACGCTCTTTCTTTCAAAACCGGCGCTCCCCGGGAACTCTTTTACATCGCAGGTGTGGCAGGATTCGGACTGAAAGCAGGATTCCCTCTTCTCCACCTCTGGCTGCCTGAAGCACATCCGGCGGCTCCCGCGCCTGTTTCCGCCATCATGTCCGGTGCAATGATCAATCTGGGTATTTTCGGAATACTTATTTTCGTCTTCCCCGGTATGGATGCAAAACTTTGCGGCTGGACTCTGCTGCTCCTCGGCTGTATCAGCAGTCTGGGCGGAATCATCTTTGCTCTTGCTCAGGATAATTTAAAGAGATTGCTTGCATACAGCAGTATTGAAAACATCGGAATCATTTCGATCTCTGCCGGATGCGCTTTTCTGGGGGGAGCTTTCAACAACAACAATATGATCGTTTTCGGTATCCTCGGAACTGTTCTTCACATCCTCAACCATGCGTTGCTCAAGGGGACTCTCTTTCTCGGAGCTGGGCAGGTCTACTGCTCAAGCGGAACTCTTTCTATCGACCGCATGGGAGGGATGATGAAGACAACTCCTCTTACCGGGAGCTGTTTCACTGCCGCCGCAGCCGGTCTTTCAGGCTTGCCGCCCTTCAACGGTTTTATCGGCGAATTGATGATCTATCTTGCCGCTTTCAGCGGGATCTGTTCAGGAGTGTGGCAGCTCCGTTTTGCGGGTATTGCCGCAGCATTGATCCTCAGCCTCACCGGAGCCTGTGCCGTTGCGGCATTTGCCAAAGCCATCGGCGGAACTTTTCTCGGAGAGCCCCGGAAAATCGCCGACTGCAAAAAAGAATCCGCGTGGATGTATGCTCCCATGCTCTTTTTGCTGCTGCTTTCACTTCTGGTCGTCTTTACGGCCCCTTTCACAGTTCCCTGTATTTTCAAGGCGATCAATATTTCCACGATTGATTATGCGGGAACAGGTGTTCAGCGTATCCTCTTTTATGCGGCTTCTTTCTCAGCAATCTTTTATATCCTGAGTGCCCTGATCCTTTTGATCCGCCGTTTTCTGCTGGTCAGAGGTAATGAAAATGCAAGCGGCCCCACCTGGGATTGCGGCTATGCCAAGCCCTCGGCACGAATGGAATACACCGGCAGTGCTCTGATCCAGTGCCTCGGCGATCTTTTCAACAGTTTCCTTCAGATCCGCCGCAAGGTAGAGGCCCCCAAAGGTCTTTTCCCGGAAAAGGCCTCCTTTGAATGGGAGTCGCCGGATGGTGCTGAACGCTTCTTCTGGGCGCCTGTTTTCAAACTGTTTGCAGGTATCTCGGACAAGGTGCACAAGTTCCAATCCGGTTACTTGCACATGTATGTTTTGATTATGACCATCGTAATCATTGCCATGGTCATCTGGGCAATCATCGGTTGAGGTGACAAAATGATGTATTGGATTCTTAATCTTATTCTTGCTTTGCTTCTGGCGCCTGTTCTTTTCGGTGTGCTCAACAAGGTAAAAGCCTTTTTTGCCGGACGTAAAGGTCCCCGGATATTGCAGACTTGGTATGATATTTTCAAGCTGCTCCGTAAAGGGAGTGTTTACAGCACAAGTTCCACCTGGATCTTCAAATTTGCTCCCGTCGGCACATTGGCGGCCATTGCCATTGCCATGCTCTTTCTGCCCCTCGGCTTTGCCGCTTCTCCTTTGAAGTTTCAGGGAGACGCTTTGCTCTTTCTCTATATGCTGGGATTGGGACGGCTGCTGACTGTGCTGGGGGCGCTTGATACGGCGTCCAGCTTTGAAGGTATGGGCGCCGCCCGGGAATTGGAGTTTTCCATCATTTCTGAAGGAACCTTGCTCCTGCTGCTGATCTTCCTTGCCCTGCAAAGCGGCAGCTGCGAACTCAGCGCCATGCTCTGCGGCAGGGGAGGGGCTTTCTGGATGAATGCCGCCCCCGCTATGGTTCTTGCAGCCGTTGCGCTCTATATCGTTCTGCTGACAGAATGCTGCCGGGTTCCGGTGGATGATCCGGAGACCCATCTTGAGCTGACCATGATCCACGAGGCAATGATCCTTGACAACAGCGGTCCGGATCTTGCCTTCATCCACTATGGCGCCGGGTTGAAGCTCTGGATCTTCGGAGCTGTTCTGACAGCATTGGTCATCCCCGCAGGTTCTTTTTCGCCGTGGATTGCGACGCTGATCATGCTTGCGGGATGTTTCCTTATTTCCGTTTTCGTCGGTATAACTGAATCCATGATGGCAAGATACCGTTTTCTCAAGGTTCCCCAGATGCTTATGGGGGGATGCTGTGCCGCATTCGCAGCTCTTGCCTTGCTGCTCATTTCCGGAGGTGTAAAATGAATATGGCAGTAGAACTTATTCTCACCGCTTTTCTGGGCATTTGTCTTATGCTGAGCGGCTCCAGCCGTCTGGTCCACTGTGTCAGACTTGTAGCTCTCCAGGGGATCCTGCTGGGGATCATGCCCCTTGTAATGTGGAACTGGAGCAAAGCTGTTCCCGGAGCAGAGCTTTGGGGAACCGTTTTTGTCAACATCATTGTCAAAGGTGTACTGCTCCCCATGCTGCTCCTGCGCGCCATGCGGAAAGCGGGTGTCAAACGCGAACTGGAACCCCTTACCGGTTACTCCTGGTCACTGCTGATCGTCTCTGTTGCCGGAGCTCTGGCCCTCTGGCTTTCACGTTCACTGAATATTCCCGGAGTGCCGGTACTGGCGATCCCAGCCGCAGCCGTGACAGTCTTTACCGGACTTTTTATCATCATTTCCCGCCGCAAGGCTCTGACCCAGTCTCTGGGATTTCTCGCCTTTGAAAACGGAATCGCTCTCTTTGGCGTTGCCATGCACCTTGAATACGGATTCTTCGTGGAAATGGGGATCCTGCTTGATGTTCTGGTGCTGGTCTTTGTCATGGGAATCGCGGTTTTCCAGATCAGCCGGGAGTTTGAACATATTGACGCAGACCGTTTGAATCTGCTCACTGATAATGTGGAGGTAAAATAAAATGATCTCTATGCTTGCCTTGCTTATAACAGTCCCCATGCTGACGGCAGTGATTGCCGCAATCTGCAAAGGACGTTTTTGCAGACTTCTGCTTC
>JAGBWB010000331.1 GCA_017629975.1 Lentisphaeria bacterium | reverse complement strand
GACGACGCAGGTCCCGTCAACATGTTCCATTTTCACGCCCTGAAGCAAAAGCATGATATGCTGGTTCCTCCCGCCTTTGCGCTCCACTTCGGCAAGATCTGCCGTTCTCTTGGGGTCAAAGGAAAATTCTCGGTCGTCCCCTGCCCCGCAGGTCTCGGACGCCTTGACCGCCCCGATCAGGTCTGCGGCGTGGAGCCTGACCTGATCGAATCCTTTGTTGATATCGTCAAAGAGTACATCAGCCCCAACTTTTCCATCACGTCAGAGATCCTGACCCACTTTCTCGCCCTGGATATCAACACCCTCGGCAACACCCATCTCTGTGAAGACAAGTTCGTAAGCACCGCAAGCGCTGAGGAAATCGCAGATTATGTCTCCTTGAGCATTGAGATCCTCAACAATATGGGGCTTGATCCCAAAGGCGTCACTTCCCCGTGGGCAACCGGGATAGACAACGAGGAAAATTACGCCAAAGGAATCGGTATGGCTTTCAAGAGGACTCTCAACAAAGAGAAGTGTTTCTATTTCCTCCACTCAAGAGATGAACTCAAGCACCCCAAGATCATGTTTGATACCCCCGAAACCGGAAAAGTGGTTTCCATCCCCAATAACTCAGAGGATGCTTTCTGGGGAACTCAGCGCCCCAACTCCTGCGCTCAGGCACGGCTCAACGCCAAAGCAAAAATAGACTCCCTCATCAGCGAAGACGGACGCACCGGAAAACTCAGAGAACTCTTTGAAGAGGGCGCCCCTCTCATCATGATCACCCACTGGCAGTCCATCTACTCTGACGGCAGAGGCATCGGTATCGAAGGCTTTGAATACCTCATGAACCGGGTCAACCGCATCTTCGGCAAAGATACAGAGTGGATGACCTTTGAGGAAATCGCAGAACTCGCCAAATAAACATTTTCAATAAAAAACTCCGGCACCGTTTCAGAAAGTGCCGGAGTTTTTTAATGCCTTTTTTCTTCAGACAAGAGTTTCTTTCAGGACCCGCAGATAGTTTCCACCGAGGATCTTCCGGATATCATCGTCCGGAATGCCCCGCTGGACCATACCCACAGTGAAGAGCGGGAAGTTCGTCCACGCCATGGAGTCCCACATTTCTCCGGTGACTTCATAGGGCGCAAGGGGGATCTCTTTAGGCCACCAGGAGTCAAAGAGCGGCAGCTTGCGGTAGACCTTCTCAGTGTGGCGCAAGGGACCGATGGAGGCGCCGCAGTCAGTGGCAATGGCAACGTGGTCGGCGCCCACAAGTTCCACAAAGTGTTCAATATGGTTGAGCATGGAGGCGATATTGCCTGTCCCCCGCAGGAATGTGGGATAGGCACAGACACCCACAAATCCGCCTGATTTTGCCACAGCTTTGACGGTTTCATCCTTTTTGCAGCGGAAGTGGTCACTCAAGGCGGCAGAGGCGGCGTGGCTGATGACGACAGGCTTCTTTGAACACTCGGCGGCCTCCATGGCAGTCCGGTTGCCGCTGTGGGCAAGGTCGGGGATGACGCCCCGGGCATTCATTTCGGCGACGACGGAGCGTCCGAAACCGCTCAATCCGGCGTCATTGGGTTCGGCGCATCCGTCGCCGATCAGGTTCCGGCGGTTGTAGGTCAGATGCATCATGTGGACCCCCAGACGGGCAAAAACACGGATAAAGGAAAGAGCCTGTTCAAGATTTTCAAGGTGTGCCGGAAGCGGCACAGCGTTGGCATCAAATGCGACGGCGAATTTACCCTTCTTTTTTGCTTCAAGCATCTGTTCGGGGGTGGTGCAGCGCTGAAGTATTTCAGGATAGGTATCGCAAAGATATGTGTAATAGCTCAGGCGCTTGACCAGTTCGGTAACGGAGTTGTTTTCAATTCCGGCGTTGACGCCGATGCAGTTGACTCCGGATCTCTCAATAACGTACTTAAAATCATCATAGTTGGTGCCGTCTTTGATGAAGTTCAAGAGAACGTACTCTTCATAGCGGTCACGCAGTTCCATATCGTGGAGTCCCTCATCAAGCCACTGATCATAAAGATCGATCCGGACATGGGCGGCGGGGAGAAATCCGTAGGGTTCCGCCACAAAGGCGTCGGCGTGAAGTTCAAGGCCGTGTTCAAGCTCCTGTTTGCTCGGTTTGAGGATATCCAGCGCTGTCTTGTAACAGCGTTCAACATTCTTCCTCACATCATCATCATAATTGTATCCCATGGCGGTTTCCTTTCAATATTCGGGTATGCTGACCTACAATACACCCGCAAAGGCTTTTTTTCAAGAGTATATTGCTTTTCTCTGCTGCAAAAGGAGATATTAAATGTAAAAAATATTGCAGCAGGAGATGCTTTTTCTCTTGAATAATTCCTCAGCCGGATGTATCTTATACAGGAATTGTATTTATAAGGGGATCTTTTTATGTTTTCAAATTCATTCTGGGTCGGCTTGTGCGCCTTTGCCGCCGTGACCCTTGCCATGCTGGGACTGATCGACTTCGGCATTTATGTGGCTAAAAGATACAGAGAACGCTATCTTGAAGAGGCAAAAACCGAACTGGATGATATTCTCATCCAGCTCCCTGCCAACCGCCTGCTGGATCTTTCCATCACCTTGAGCGCCATCGGCGCTATTGTGACGGTGGTGCTTGTTTCCACCAAGTCCGAACAGATGAATTGGAGCATCGGTGTCCTTGCGGCGCTGGTGGTGGGGGGACTCCTTTTCCCCATCCCCCGGGTCATTCTCAGACTCCTGAAAAAACAGCGCCTTGTGAAGTTCAATATCCAGCTTGAAGATGCACTGGGCATGATGTCAAGCTCACTCAAAGCCGGTTTCAGCATCAATCAGGCGCTGGAAAAAGTTTCTGAGCAGGATATGCACCCCATCGCCCTTGAATTCAGACTTCTGATGCAGGAGCTCCAACTGGGCGTCCCCCTGGATCAGGCCCTTGACAATATGGCGCGCCGTATCGGTTCGGAAGACTTTGAACTGGTGGCCACCGCCATTATCACCGCAAGACAGACCGGCGGCGAACTCACCGAAACTCTGGAACGGGTGGCTGCACTGATCCGCGAAAGAGGACGCATCAGCGCCAAAGTGCGGGCGCTCACCGCCATGGGCAGACTTCAGGCGATCATGATCGGCGCCATGCCCTTTCTGCTCCTTTTCGGCATGTACCACATCAGTCCTGCCATGATGGACTCCTTTGTGGGGAGCTTCGCCGGAGTCATTTCCATCAGCGTTGTGGTCATTCTCGTCATCTGCGGATTCCTGACGATCCGCAAGATCACCAATGTGGAGGTTTGAAAGATCCTATGGAAGGTTTTCTCATGTTCATCACCGCCTGTTTCGGCGGTATTTCGATCGGATGCATCGCCTATTACATCATCTGTGCCGTTTCCTCCATTGAGTTTGAAAGAAAGGTCAAGTTTGAGAAACCCATTCCCATTCTCTTCAAACTCCTTTACCCCTTTATGCCCCTGGGCAAACGCATCGGTGAAAACAAGCTCTTTGACAGCTGGCACAAGTCCGCCGAGATCAAACTTGCCATGAGCGGCTATTCAAGCGTCATGACTCCTGCGGACTTTACCGGATTGAGGATCACTTTCATCCTGACAGCGGTGATCCTTGCTTTTGCCGGAGTCTTCACCGCCCATTCCGGCGCCTGTCTGCTGGTGGCAGGACTCCTCTCTTTCTACCCCTCCGTCTGGATCAACACCGTCATCAAAAAACGGCACACCTCCATCATGCGGGCGCTGCCCAATGTTTTGGATCTGCTCACATTGTCGGTTGAGTCCGGAAAGGATCTTGTCTCATCCCTGCGGGATATCCTTGAGCGCCGCCCCATGGATGAACTGGGCGAGGAGCTGCTCTACACCTTTCAGGAGATCCAGCTGGGCCGTAAACGCAGCGAAGCGTTGCGCGCCATGGCACAGCGGGTGCGGCAGGTGGATCTCACAGCCACTTTGAACTCCATCGTTCAGGCGGAAGAACTGGGCGTAGGCATCGCCCAGCTGCTGCGGATCCAGGGGGATACTCAGCGCGCCAAACGTTTCACCATGGCTGAAAAACTTGCCAATGAAGCCCCCGTCAAGATCATTATCCCGGTGGTGCTTTTCATTCTGCCTGCGGTGTTCATCATTCTGATGGGACCGCTGCTCAAAACCACCCTTGACCAGCTGAGGTAAAGATGCTCCGCAATGAAACCCGCGGAGTTCTTCTTGCCCGGCAGCTTTCCCGGGCAGAGAGTTTCTGGGCGCGTTTTGCAGGACTTATGGGCAGAAAAAAATTCCCCGGGAACTGTGATGCACTTCTCTTTGAAAAGTGCAATTCCATCCACTGCTTTTTCATGTTCATGGAAATAGATCTCCTTTTTACGGACAAAGAATATAAAGTCATCAAATGCGTACACGCCCTCAAGCCGTGGCGCCTTGCTTTCGGCGGCAGAAAAAGCTGTCACTGCATAGAACTCCCCGCTCATACTCTGGCGCAAAGCGGCACAGAGCCGGGGGATCAGCTTCTCCTTGATAATTAACCCCATTCAACATAAAGGAACGTGCATACATGAAAAAAATAACTTTTTTCGCTCTCGGCTCTCTGCTGCTGCCCCTTGCGGCAGATGTGACGCTCCCGCTTCCAGAAAAAGCGGAACAGGATTGGAGCAGCGCCTTTCAAGCCGCCGCCGCCAAAGAGCGTATCATCCGGATCCCCAGGGGCAAATACACCTTTGCCAAGCCTGTGGTCATCACCCGCGACACCCGGCTGATCTTCGCTGAAGGCGCTCATTTCAACTTCAAAGTATCTCCCGGAATCATTGTGGCAGGGGGCAAGCTGCGTCTGGAAAGCTCAGGCGACGGCGCCCTCATCACCGGCGAGGGCAAATTCAACTATCCTCATTCCCGGGGTTCCATCATTGATCTGAACCGCAGCGGACACGATCCCAAAATGAAAGCGGCCTCTCTCTCCATGGAAAATATTGAAATGCGCGGCGACTTCTGCATTGACGGATGCAACCGCAACAGACTCCCTGTGAAGATCGGCGCTATTGAGATCCACAAGTGCCGTTTCATTTCAAACCAGCGGGGCGTTTACATACTTGCACCGGAGGTCGCCTCCATCAAGGTGACAGAAAGCCTTTTCAAAGGCGGTGTTTTCGGATTTCAGGTGGATGCCGCCATCCCGGGAGGAGCCTATGTTTGCGGCAATATCTTCCGGAACATCGGCCGCAGCGCCCTTATGCTGGGAAAATCGGGTCAGGTGGCTGAGGGATGCACCAAACATCTCCCCAATGCCATCATCCATGACAACCAGATATTGCAGGGGGGACACATGTCAAGCTCCCGCAATCTCTATATCCACGGGATGCTGATCTACGGACACAATGTTTCCGTTCAGGGCAACATCGTCCGTGACTTCAACCGGGGCGTTCCTGTTCCCGGAGCGCGCTGCGGACACCATATCGTTGAAAACGGCAAAATCTATCGCAGCCGCACCAATTATGTCAACGGCAAAAAGCTTATCATCTCAGGCTCTGCCATCTATCTGAAAGCCAACCGCGCCATTGTCCACGGCAACATCTGCACCAACTCCGGCTGGCGTTCTGTCATTGAGATCAAAACCGGCGGCAAGGAGTACTTTTCATCTGTGGTCAACAACGTAGTTGACGGCAGATCCCTTGCCATCGGCGAAAGCTACGCCTTTGAATGCAACAGCGGACGCTCCATCTGGGCGAACAACATCGTCTACGATGTTCCCTATCAGGCCTTTGTTGTCCGCAGCGGCTTTGAAAACAGTTTCATGAACAACCTTGTGGTCAACGCCCGGGTTGGCTTCGGACTTTCCGGCAGCACTCCCGGGCAGAATGAACTTATCAGCGGCAACCGTTTTATTGATGTGCAGTATCCTGTTGCCATTGACGGTAAAAAGCTGCTCCATGCGGGGGGACTGGATGTCCACACCATGCCCCCCTCCCACCTGCCCCCCAAGGCGGATCTGCCCCCTGCCTCTCAGAAAAATGCCGGACGCATGATCTTCAAAGGTCAATCCCTTTACTGCTGCGTCAACACCGGCAAAGGATTTGCCTGGATGGAACTTGCCGGAAAACTTATTCCAGAGAAAAAGTGGCGCGCCACCGGGCCTGAACTCTTCCGCGACTCCGATCAATCCGGCAAAGAGACCTTTGCCGCCCCTTTGAATAATCCTCTTTACCCCGGATGGCATTGCATCATGCGGAACGCAGGCGAAAAGGTCCTTGATCCCAAAGACGGCCATATTGCCTTTGACACAAAAGAGTTTCTCTCAGGCGGGCGCTCTTTGAGAGTCCGCTTCAAGGGAACTGCCGGGCAGTTTGCACTTTACCGTTCTCTGGATCTTGAACCCGGCAAACGCTACCGCGCCACTGCCAAAGTCAAGGGCGAAGAACCCCGCAACATCCATCTTGAAGTGGGATTCCCCGGCGGATTTTCTGAACAGATCCGGGGCGAAGAGAACCCGAACTGGCAGATCCTCAGCGTGGACTTCACCATGCCGGAAAAGGGTTCCAGATGTATTCTCTATTTCCGCGGCGCCAAAACCACTGAGGGCAAGGCGATCTGGCTGGACTCCATCTCTGTGAGAGAGCTTGAGGATGCGTCAAAACCGCTGCCTCCTGTGCGTAAAACTGTTGGCAAAGAGCTGCTCCCGCCCTTTGTTTCCGCAAAAGCCGACGCAGCTCCTGCAAACTGGAACGCCTTTTCCCCGGCAAAGGTCACTTTCAAAAATGAAAAAGAGGGCGTCTGGGCGTGTACCACTGTTGATAAGACGGGCAGTGTCATGCTCACTTCACTCAGAAAACTTGCTGCCGGGAAAAGCTACCGCTTCGCCTTTGAAGTGCTCTGTGCGAAACCCGCAACTTTCACCCCCTCAGTCAGGATCGGCAAGAAAGATGTTTCCGGAAAAGTCACCTCTCTTGACCGGTGGCTCCCCTGCCATGTGGACTTCACTCTGCCCAAAGGAACAAATCAGGCTCAGCTGCGGCTCTGGTGCGGCAGCCTGGCTCCGAGGAAATATTTCAAGCTCCGCAACCTTTCTTTGAAAGAGCTGGAAAAATAAGACGCAAAAAACAGGCTCTGCGATAAACTCACAGAGCCTGTTTTTATTACTGACACCTCCCCGGTATCCCCGGGGAGTTTTTGTATTTACTTTTTCTTGCGGACTCTCAACTCAGCCTTCTCAACGATGATTTCACCGCCGGGGGAATTGAGGAAAATGCTGTTGTAGAAACGCTTTCCGCCTTTCTGGGCGATTTGGGGAAGCAGGGTGATCACACTGGTCAGAGTCTGAGGCTTGTCGCTCAGGAGAAAGTTCAAACCGCCGCCGCCATTCATAACGAATTTGCCTGCGGCATTGCTCCATCCGGCACCGAGAGAACCTTTGCCTTTTCCTCTGAGGGTGACAGTGAAGAGAGCCTCTTCATCGGATTTGAGATCAATACGGACTCCGTTACGCAGAGCGCCCCAGGTAAGCGCCTTGTAAGAAAAGCAAATGGCATCTTTGCCGTTGGATTTGATATACTCCACCTTGATCTTTGGGGAGGAGGGATACCAGATTTTTCTGTCTTTGAAGTTGCTGATATCAAACTTCTGCTCACTTTTACGCTTGCCGAAAGTGATATCGCCGAAACCTGTCACATCACTGAATCCTCCTGTAAGGGGCATGTTCCATGCGTAAAGATTCCTTGCGCCGGGGGTGGAGAAAGCAACCTGCATCTGCCATGTTTCTCCCTGACGGGGAACGACTGCCATAACACCGCGGAAAGGCAGCGTCACTTCAGAGCGCCAGACGCCGTCTTTAACGGTATCCTTGTGGCTCCATGAGCCGTTCCATCTTTCAAAGGATCTGCCATAGGGGTTGATATCATTGTCAAAAGCGGAGTTCTTTGCGGCACTGAAAACCAGCTGACGGGTACCGGCACCTGAGGTGAGGAAAATTTCCCACACAGCATCCTGCCAGAGCTTTTTACTGTCTCTGGGGAGTACAGTATTTTCAGGAAGTTTATCCAGAGGTGCTGTGCAGACCAGCAGCAGAGCATTGTCGGTGTATGCCGCTTTGAAGTTGGCGGCAATCGCCGGATAAACCGGTTTGATGGGGGTAACTTTGTGAGCGGGGATCTTTGCCCAGAGGGGATCGGCAAAATCTCTGACCTTCACAAGCTCAGCGCTGTTGACATCCCGGCGCAAAGCGGCGGGGTCGCTGTTGAAAGCCCCCTGAAAGAGTCCGCCCATGGAGCCGCCTGCCCGCATATTGGCGATCCTGGGGAAACTGAAGATGTGCCAGATCAGACCGTTTTTGTACTCAAGTCCTTTGAAAAAGGCTTCCCGTTTATCAATGGCATCGGCAAGGGCGTGACGGTTGGCTTTGGAAGCCGTCTGCTGAAGCGCCTTGGAAGCGTTGTTCACCCGGGCGGTGAGGACAAGGTAGGTGAACTCATTTTTCAGGCGTTTGGTGAAGTCAGAGGCGATCCACACCTTTTCAGCCTGAGCAAAAAGTTTTTCAAGCTGGACGATAATATTTTCAGGATAACGCTTTTCCCAGAGGACATCCGCCGTCAGGCGTTTCATCTGAAAGTTGTTGAAGTCCTCGTTTTTCTTGTTGGGGAAAAGACGGGAACGCTCGTTGAGGAGCAGAAAGAATTTTTCCATATAAGGAGCCGCCTTGGCGCCGTAGGCAAAGAGGCAGTACTCCTTGAGCATTTTCCGCCAGTTGACGCCGGGATCCCCGCAGAATTTACCATAAGCGTAGACCCAGGGACCATTCAAAGCCGGGGAAAAGTTGATGCCGCAGTTGTAAAGATAGGTGACAGGGGTGGTCGCCATCCACTTGAGTTCATTCTGCAAATAGTCAAAGTCAGCAGAAGGAGCATATCTTGAGGCAAGATAGGGTCCGAAATAATAGGTCCACGCCGCCATGCCGGTAATATTGAATTTCTTCCAGCCTTCAAGAAGCTCTTTGGTGGCAGGTGCCACGTCAATGATCATCTTTTTGGAGGGGAACTTGTTGAAGGTTTTGGGGATCATGTGGGTAATGCCGTAACAGGCAATGGCAGGGGTGACGCCGGGACGGTCTTTCTCAAGGCGTGCCGCCATTTCAGCGTGAAGACGCCAAATCTTTTCGCCCCAGTCAGAGGTGTTATACATCTTTTTACAGGGTTCGCACTGGCAGGGGATAAAGCCGTCGGTCTGTCCGAACTCCACCACCTTGTAGCCCAGATCGGCACGTTCAAGGGCATTTTTATAAATCAGCTCCTGAACATTTTTGTTTGAAAGGCAGTACTGGGGACGGGGTTCATAAATGGGGGTTCTTGCGTGATAGAAACGCTTGCCGTTGATGAGGGCAAAGTATTCAGGGTTGGTCTTAAAATATTTGTCCTGCGGAATGGCAGTCACATGGTAGTGGACATGATAGGCCTCACCGGGGGCAAAGTAAAAGTTGTTGGCGACGCTGAAAAGGAGTCCCCCCATGTCGCTCATCTGGGCAAAACGCGCCTTCTTGCGGTAAGAGAATTTTTCAGGAACGGTCACTTTGGCAAGGGGCAGAGTACGGACGCCCTCATGCTCCCCGTAGTTGTTGCGTGAAGGAATGACAAAACGGGTGTTGAGAAACTTTTCTGCAAAGGTACAGGCGGCTTTCAGAGAACCGTTGGTGTAGTGGATAAAGTAGTCAGGATATTTGAGGGAAGCGAACATATTGCTCTTTTTGTAGGGATTCCCCGCATCCTTGCCGTAACAGTAGATATCCTTTCCTTTGACCACGATGGCATGTTCCCAGCGGTCAAAGTTTTTGGAGCTGAGTCCCAGCTTTGCTGCCGCCTTGGTGTTGCCGACGAAAATAGCAGGCTTTCCGGGAATCATCTTGCTTTCAGTCACAAGGGGGAGTTCCACACCGGCGGCTTTTTTCAAGGCGGTCCGGATGACCTGACCGCCCAGAGTGATGTATTTGTCAAGAGTTTTGTTGCCGCAGCTTTCGGGGACAACGATCTGATAGTCCGACTTTTTACCTGCGGCGATGGTCAGCTCCGCCGCTGCAAGCGTACTGAAAAGCGCTGCCGCCATCAGAATAAGAATAGATTTCTTCATGCTTCTTTTCCTTAAAATTTATATTTATGTTTATGTTTATGTCTTGCTTCAAATCAGGGATATTTTCCTTCACCGGCAATGACCCAGGGATTGTAAAAAGCGCCGTAAAAGGCGGCACTCCCTGTGGACCATTTTCCGGGAATGGCGTACTTTGCATTCAGTTCAACTCTCTGGTCCGCAAAGAGCAAATTGGCTGAAGGATTGCTGCCGCCCCCGTGACGGTAGGCAATGGCACGGTCAACAACGACTCCGGCAAAGCCCTCTTTATCCCAGAAGGTCGTCCTGTCAGTCTGATAATTTTCAGCTTCAGTATAGGTGCAGTAGCGGGAAGGATATTGCAGGCGGCTTGCTTTGACTCTTCCGTTGAACATGTGTTTTTCATAACCGTCATTCATGGCGATCCCTATTCTCT
>JAGBWB010000330.1 GCA_017629975.1 Lentisphaeria bacterium | reverse complement strand
GGTCGGAACCCTTGAATGAGTTCCTTAAATATGCAGCAAGAATATTATCAGCCTGTTTCTGCAAATTCAAATAGTTTCTCTGCCCCAGAAGAGCTGTGTAACTTGCCTGGATCGCCGCAAGATCATTGCTCTGGATATCTGCACAGAAAAACATAAATGCTGCAAGAGGCGTGTTGATGTTGTTACGCAGAGGGGCAACCAGTTCTTTCAAACTTGCCATGTCATCTTTTGCCAGAGCGATCAAAGCATCAAAATAGTAGTTGCAGAGCATGGCGCGGCTGCCGGAGTCGGACTGGTAGAGAGTCCGGAGCTTTTCAATTTCATCTGTCTTTTTCAGCAAACAGTATATCTCTGCGATCTGCATGGCAACAGATTGATCGTGATAAACTGAAAGATGTTTTTCAAAAATGTCAAGGGCTTTTTGAAAGTTGCGGTAATCAGCGTAAAAGCGCCCCAGTGCCGGAGCAAAAGCATATTGATTGAGTTCACACGCCTGACGCAAACTTTCTTCTGCCTGAGAGATCTTGCCGCAATTGATGCTGAGGTCAGTCCGGGCAACAAGGAGTTCCTGTTTCAAAAAGAGATCTTTATCACTTTTGATTCTTTCCAGAGCGGCAAGTTTCTCTGCATCGGAGAGTTTCGGGGAGTAAAAAAGCAGCCGCGCAAGTTCGCCGATCCCATTGTTTTTGCTCCGCCGGGAAAGCTGCGCCTTGTATTTGTTGATATTGCCGTTGCGTCCGGCAGCATAGAGCAGCAGCTGACTGTGCCTGTCGCTCAGGGAACTTTCCTGAGCAAGGATCATTTCCAGACGGACAAAGTAGCGCGCCATGCACAAACTGTCAATATACTTTTCCCGGTTTTCCTGACTCAAAGGGTTGAGCCGGTAAGCCATGTGGCAGTAGTAGACCTGCTCAGGATAGACCTTTTTTTTCCGGGCGATCTCGCCCAGCATAATAAAAGCCGCCTCGTTATCATTGTCGAGGCGGATCACCTGCTGCAGCTGGGATTCAGCAAGATCCAGTGAAGCTTCATCCCCCTGCAAAAAATTACTTTGCGCCTGTTTGAAAAGCCGGACATTCCGGTAATTTGAAAAAAGCAGATACGCCGTCATACCGATACATCCGCAGAGTATCAGCAGTGACAAAATGATCAGTATGAGGCGAGACCTTTTCATTTACACGATTGTTATCCGGAATAAACACTTTTCAGAAAAATTACTTTGAAGCGTAAAGTTTTTTGCGTTTTTTCAGATAAAGAACAGTGCCGCCGCCCACAAGCAAGGTGGCGATGATGCCGGGCAGAGGCTGACCGGAGGGAGTCTTGCCGGAGGCATTGGCATTGTTCACCTTGAACACATAAAATTCATGTGTACCGTTGGAACCGTTATTGCCGCCGCCCAAACGCAGATTGCCGTCCTCAAGTCTGGCTTTTCCCCAGATATCATCTTCAAAGGGGCTGCAGGGCTTGGTGGAAAGGAAAGTGTTTCCGGTATTGTCAGTCACATACAAGCCGATACGGTCATTGGCGGTAAAGGTTGCAGTAAGTCCGTTCTTGAAAGAGCCGCTGGCACCGGTATCAAGGTTGTACCAGCCGTAATCAGCCACACCTTCGCCGCGGTCAATAAAGTTTTCATGGTCTTTGTCTTTTCCGCTGCGGGTCAGATCAAATGCCAATGTGGTGTCAGAATCAAAGGTAAGCCACCCCTGATTTCCTTTGGTTTCGTACTGAAATGCCGCCATTGCAGATACGGCAGAAAACATCACCATCAAAACAACAAATACTTTTTTCATAATTTCACCTTTACTGAATTAAATGAAGAAAAAACATCTACAATATAAGATTTTTCATAATATAGCACAACAAATTATTTTTTTCAAGGGAACACAATATAAAATCAATTGCAAACTCTTTTCAAAGTTTTGGCAGCAATTTTTGTTTTTGTCAGGATTTTTGCTTGAAAATTCAGGAAAAAATGATACATTATTCCATTCACACAGACGTAAAAGAAAAGGATCGTTTATGAAAAAACTCTCAGCCGTACTGTTTTTTGCCGCAGCATTCTGCGTCAGCGCGGAAGTGCTGCCCGAGATCCCCTATTATGAGAAGGGCGCTCCGGCACAAGGAAATGTTGAGTATCGCAACCAGAGGTGCAAACTCCATTTATCAACTCCTGACGGAGTCAAGAATTTTCCGACGATCGTCTATTTTCACGGCGGCGGACTTTCCGCCGGAAGCGCCAGAGCTGATAAATTTCCCGCCCACTTTGACCGCAGCAAAACAGCCGTAGCCATTGCCAATTACCGCCTTTCCGGTAAAGGGGGGAAATGTCCTGATTACATCTATGACGCCGCTGCAGCTGTGGCCTGGGTCGTAAAAAATATTGCCAAATACGGCGGTGACCCCAAAAAGGTCTATGTTTCCGGACACTCCGCAGGCGGTTATCTTACTGCTATGGTGGCTCTTGACAAAAAGTATCTCAACACTTTCGGCGTTGAACCGGAACAGATCGCAGGTTACTTCCCTGTTTCAGGCCAAATGACCACCCATTTCAGGATCCTGGCTGAACGCAGGGAAAAAGATCCTTCTACGCCCAAATTTATGGTCGATGAGTACGCGCCTGTCTACCATGCCAAAAAAGGAGTGCCTTACATGGTCTTTTTCGTTGGGGACGGAAAGTTTGATTATCCGGCCCGTGTTGAAGAAAACGCTCTTCTCCATGCAAGGCTGACCAGAATATTTGGCAATGAAAACGTTAAAATCGTAAGCATTCCCTTTGGAACTCACAGCTCTTGCGGACCTCCGAGCCGTGCAATGATCAACCGGATGGTCACAACCGGCAAGATGCTTTAACACCCATTATCGTTTTTGAAGAATATAAACAGCATTTGAATTTATCAGATGCTGTTTTTTTTGGGGTCCGTTTCCGGCAAAGGTCAATAAAAGAGGCTGAGGGAGTTATTCAATTCTCCCAATTCCGGAAACATGACCTTTATTTTTCTTCACTTTTTTCTACTCTCTTCATGCAGCACTACTCCAATAGAAAAATCATTATTCCTGAAATCATGCCCATTCTGTCTCTTTTGATTTGCAAATCACACAATTATATGTTATAATATATGAAATCAAATTCCGGAGGATCTTTATGCCAACAGATACGGTAAACAGCGGCTTTTCTGCTGAACTTTCTTATATTCCCCTTTTTAACCTGGCGCTTCAACAGAATGGGATGCCCATCGCTTATGAATTAAAACTTGCCAATGACACAACCGACGATCTTGAAGACCTGAAATGCCGTTTTACTGCCGCTCCGGAATTTATCAGCGAAAAAACGCTGACTGTTGAAAAAATCAAGGCCGGAGAAAAAATTTCTCTTGATAAACCGGAACTCGCTCTGGATTACAATTTGCTTTCCCAGCTTTCTGAGAGCGTAAAAGGGAAAATCAAACTGGAAATCAGCTGCGCCAACCGGCTCCTCTTTCAACAGGAATATGATTTTGAGGCATTCGCTCCCGACCAGTGGCTCGGTCTGGAGGTCATGCCGGAGCTTCTGGCTGCGTTTGTCACCCCGAATCTGGATGTAGTCGCCCATCTGCAAAGTTCCGTTGCAGATGAACTGAAACGCGCCACAGGCTCACCTGATGTGCAGGGATATCAGGCAGATAAAAAGCGGGTCTATGAAATCTGCGCCGCCATATACCGGGCGATCCACAACTGGGGTATCCGCTACTCAAACCCGGCCTCTTCATTCGGCACACCGGGGCAGCGGATCCGCTTTGCTGACGCCATCTATCAATATAAACTGGGAACCTGTCTGGATACAGCAATACTCTTTGCCTCTGTCATGGAATCCTGCGGACTGCACCCTGTCATCATGCTTCAGAGCGGTCATGCCTATGTGGGATGTCATCTGGAAGACAGATATTTCCCCGATATCCCCCTGGATGATTTGCAGACGATCCGGAAACTTGCCGATCTGGATGAATTTCTGGTCATTGAGACCACAATGGTCACTGGTGACGCCACTTTTGCTATTGCCGAAGCCGACGCAAGAAAGTCACACTTGAACATTGACGGTGATTTTCAATGTGCCATTGATATCATCCGCGCCCGGTACAGCGGCATCCGTCCGCTGCCCCTCAAACGCAGTGTCAACGGCGTGGAATTTGCTCCCGCTGAAACTCAGGTTGCCAAACAGGAACCGGAAAGATCCCGTTCTCTTGAACAGGAAATAGATCTGTCGCAGTTGAGCAGTACAAGCAATCAGCCCGCCCGGGTCCTCAGGTGGACAAACAAACTCCTTGATCTTTCACTGCGGAACCGTCTGCTCAATGTACGCGATACACAATTGGTTATACCCATTGCCTGCTCCGATATCACGCTTCTTGAGGATAAGATTGCCGACAATGAGTCGTTGACACTCAACTCACTCCCCTTTCTGTTGGGCGAGAAGGATCTCCATGATCTTTCAATGCTGTGGAACAGCAATATAGCAACCGATGTAAAGCTGCTGCTGGAAAAGGAACTTTCACAGCAGCGCCTGTGGACGATTTTGCAGCCAAACGAAATGAACCGCCGCCTGACAGCCCTCTACCGTCAGGGGAAAACCGACCTGGAAGAAGGCGGCGTCAACACGCTCTATCTTGCCATCGGATTTGTGGAATGGAACGTTTCTGAACAGGATGAAAAATCCTACCTTGCCCCCATATTGCTTCTGCCCATCCGTTTGCAGCGGAAATCCATCACTGACGGCATCAGAATTTCCCGCGTTGACGGCGAAACCATTATCAATGAAACTCTTTTGGAACTGCTCCGGAGCCAATATCACCTGAATATCCCCGGACTTTCCCCACTTCCCCAGGATGACTCCGGTGTGGATGTGGCCATGGTCATGCAGATTTTCAGACAGGCGGTCAAAAAAATGAAAGGCTGGGAGGTCCGGGAGGAAGCCCGCATCGGTCACTTTTCTTTCGGAAAATTTGTCATGTGGCACGATATGACCGCCCGTTTGGAGCTTCTCAAGCAGACGCCTCTCATCGCCCACCTTATTTCCGGAAGCGGACTTTATGATGACAATATAGAAGTATTCCCTCAGGAAGAGATAAGCAATCATCTGGATCTTTCACGCCTTTACGCTCCTCTCAGCGCCGATTCTTCCCAGCTTGCGGCACTTCTTTACTCAGAACTTGGCAAAAGTTTTGTGCTTCACGGTCCTCCGGGAACAGGAAAATCACAGACCATTACCAATATCATCGCCCACAATCTGGCTCTGGGAAAAAAAGTCCTCTTTGTTTCTGAGAAAAAGGCGGCGCTTGACGTTGTCCATAAGCGTCTGTCACAAATCGGATTGAAACCTTTTTGTCTTGAACTGCATTCCAATAAATCCGGTAAATCTGAAGTGCTTGCACAATTCAGAGAAGCCTTGCAGGTAACAGACTGCAAAGCACCCGCAGAGTGGGAAGACACCGTCGCGGAATTAGAGTCCCTGCGGAGCGAATTGGATGGCTATGCTAAAGAGCTGCACCATCAGTTCCCCAATGGATTTTCAGCTTATGACTGCTTTTCACACTTAATGAGCCGACCTGAACATCTCAAGCTCCCGGAAATCACTCTCTCTTGCGATCTGCTCAGTCAATCATACGCTGACACCGTCAACAGCCGTCAGAAGTTTATTGACCTGATTCAGGCTCGCCGGAAAGTCAATCAGGAAAATTTGCGTGCGCTGCAAATGATAGATCCCATGCAATGGAGTCCCATTGCTGAGAGCAATTTGCTTGCTTCTGTAAAAGAGCTTCAGAGTTCCATTCAGACCCTTAAAGAGAGAATTGCCCTTGCGGCAAATCACTTTGCGGTGAAAGATTTAAAAAGCATCAACCAATTCTATCAAACGGCTGTTTTTTTGCAGACAATAAAAGAAAGCCCGGACATTCCCGGAGCCTTTTTCTGTGATGAATTTCCGGAAAAAGTTGAATTTATTTCATCCTATGCGGAAAATGCAAAACGGCTTGCAGAATTAAAAGAAAAACTCCATAATTACAGACTGGAACACTTTTCTGATTTTGACTTTTCAGGCATTGCAGAAAGGATCGCACAAAATGAAAACGCCTTCTTTCTGATACGCTTTTTCAAAAACAATGCCTTGCTCAAAGAGTTGTCTGTGCTTAAAAAGAGCGGCGGTATGAAACTTTCCATACAGGAATTGAAAGAACTCATTCCGGATGCTCAGAAATATGTTGAATCTCTGGAAATTTATGAATCTGGTATCAGTAAAGCAAGCGCTCTTCTGGGAAAAGAATGGGAGGCTGAAACGACCCGCTGGGAGTTGCTTGCTCCCCAAATCAAGCAGACAGAAAAGCTCATACAACAGATACACGAGCTTTTCCCCGGCAACACTCAGGCAGCAGGAGAGGTCTTGCATGTCTTGCAGAAACTCATGCCGGAAATTTCCAGTTATTGCGCTCAGGGGTCGCAGCAGCGCAGCGAAATCAACAACGCCCTTGAAGCATGGAATACTTTTCAGGAAAAACTCAATTCCTTTTCAATGTATAGTTCCGGAGCAATTAAAGAAAGTGATATTGAACCTCTTTCAGAAAAGCTCCAAGGAGTTGCAGAACATCTTCCCCATCTGAGAAATGTTTTGCTCTATAAGAGTTTGCGTGAAGAGGTCGATTCTTATGGGTGGCATGACCTTGCCGCCATGGCGGAAAACGCGCCAGACATCTCCGGCTTTGCAGAAATTTATGATCTGCTCTTTTTCAAAAATATGCTCAATCAAATCTTGAGCCGATCCCCCCTGCTCTGTCAGTTCAGCGGAGTTTCTCAAAACGAAAGAGTCAGAAAATTCGGTGAAACAGATGCAAAGTATATGGCTCTGACCCAAAAGATGATCTTTGCCAAACTTGCCGCCAATCTGCCCCGGCGCCGCTCCGGCCCCTGCCCGGAAGGAACAGAGCTCGGAATGCTGAAAAGAGAGTGCGAAAAGCGTGCCCGCCAGAAACCTGTCCGAATGCTGCTTGAGCAGCTCCCTAATCTTGTTCCGTCATTGAAGCCCTGCTTTCTGATGAGTCCCTTGTCCGTCGCCCAATATCTCCCCGCCGAAAGTACGCCTTTTGATCTCATCGTCTTTGACGAAGCGTCACAGATCCCGGTGTGGGATGCCATCGGCGTCATCGCACGGGGCAAGCAGCTGATCGTTGTGGGAGATCCGAAACAGATGCCGCCCACCAACTTTTTCCAGAAAGGGGAAAGTGAAAACGAAGAAACGCCTGAAGATGAAAGTGAAGATATGGAAAGTATTCTGGATGAATGTATTGCTGCCGGAGTCCATTCAACCTATCTCAACTGGCACTACCGCAGCCGTCACGAATCTTTGATCGCATTCAGCAATCATCACTACTACGAGGACCGTTTGTATACATTCCCGGCAGCCCGCAGCACTGAAAAAATGGGCGTCCGCTTTGAATTTGTCAAGGGGGGAACTTATGACCGTAAAGGCGCAAGAACAAACCGCAAAGAAGCAGAAGCGCTGGTCAGATACATTTTTGACACTCTGGAACACGTCAACGATAGCCGCCGTTCCATCGGCGTCGTGACATTCAGTCAGGCGCAGAAAGATCTGATAGAAGATCTGCTGGAAAAGGAACGTTCAAAACATCCGGCTCTGGAGTCATATTTCAGCGAAACCTGTGAAGAGCCTCTCTTTGTCAAAAATCTGGAAAATGTTCAGGGCGACGAAAGAGATGTGATTCTCTTTTCCATCGGTTACGCCCCCGATGCCAACGGCAAATTTTCCATGAATTTCGGTCCTCTGAACCGGAAGGGCGGGGAAAGGCGCCTCAATGTTGCCATTACCCGCGCCAAGGAACAGGTGGTGGTGTTTTCAAGCATCCACGCCAATCAGATAGAATTGTCAAGGACCAATGCTGTGGGGGCCGCTCACTTAAAGTATTTCCTTGATTATGCAGAGAAAAAGGTCAACATCTATTCCGGTTCTGCCGCAGAAAGCACCAATGACGGATTCCGGGAAGAAGTAGCCAAATTTCTTACCTCAAAGGGTTTCACAGTGGAACGCAATGTGGGTTGTTCCGGATTCCGCATAGATCTGGCACTCCGGGATCCTGAGAAAACAGATGAATTTCTCATCGGCATTGAATGCGATAATTCTGCGTATGCCGCACAATTCACCACCCGGGACAGAGATAACTTGCGTCATCAGGTCCTTAAAGGTCTGGGGTGGCATATTTACCGGGCGTGGAGCGTTGATTGGGCATTTGACCGGGAACAGGCAGAAAATGCGCTGCTTGCTTTTATTGAAAATACAAAAGCGCTCCGTTCGGCTGCTCCGCAGGAGGAAACAGCCTTTACGCTCCCCGCAGTCAAAGATGAAAAAGCTGAAACAGCTTCCCCGCAGGCTGAAACGCCGGCTCCTGCAGTTCCGGAAAACCGCAAGGAGTACGAAATCTGGAAAAATACCTCTTTTCAGGATCAGGAGGATTTTTATATTCCGCAAACCCGGCATGTCATCAAACAGCAAATCATTGATATCATTAAAAAAGAATCCCCCATTTATGAATCCGTGCTTAAAAAACGAATTGCCCGGGCATGGGGATTCAGCCGGACAGGCGGCAGCATCCAGAAAATACTGGACTCCTGTATGCCGTCGGCTCTGGAGATAACATGCTGCGGTGAAGAAAAAGTCTTTTGGGCTCCTGAAATAAAGGCGGCAGACTACTCCTTTTACCGTGTGGGCAATGAAGAAGAAACGAAACGGGCAATTGATGAGATCCCGCCGGAAGAACTGGCAAATGCCATGAATGAGATCCTGCTTGATTTCAACTCCTGCGAGAAAGATGTACTTTTCCGTGAGACAGTAAAACTTTTCGGATTTTCGGCAGTTACAACAAAAGCACGGAAATTTCTTGAATACGGATTTGCACTCTTGCAAAAGCGTCTTTCCTGAAAAAAAGTACAAAAAATCAATTTTTTTAATTTTTGTCGCGAAAAAACAGGATGTTCGACATAAAATGACAGATATCCTGCGGTATATTATATGCAAAGAGCACTAAACTTCAAACAGGAGGTCAGATGAAAATATTGCACACCGCAGATCTGCATTTGGGGTGTTCCCTGGCAGCAGAAAAACGCTTTGATGAATTTGATGCCTTGCTGGCGCACCTCTGTGCAGTCATCAAAAGTGAAAACATTGAAGCTGTTATCATTGCAGGCGACATTTTTGATACCCATATCCCTCCAAACCGGGCAGCGGAGCAATACTACCGTTTTCTCATTGAAGCCGGACGCGCCGGTGCCAGAGAGATCATCATCACAGGCGGAAATCATGACAGCGCCGCCTATCTGGAGGCCCCTAAAGAGGTTTTGAAACATCTTTCAGTCCATGTATTTGCTTCTGCGGCGCCTGATTGTGCTGAAATGATATTGGAGCTGAAAAACAGTGACGGAACTCCTGCGGCTCTTGTGGGCGCGATCCCCTATCTCCACGAGCGTGACCTTGTGACGGTGACTGGAGGCCAGGGCGTCACTGAACGCGAAACAGCTCTGCGTAATGCCATGCTTGATTACTATCACTCCATGGCAGAGAACATGACGGTGAAAAATCCCCATATTCCCCACATTATGACAGGTCATATTTTCGCCACCGACACAGGAGAAAAAAACAACTCCTGGACCGGAACCCTTATGAGTGTTGCAACTTCGGAGTTTCCTGATTCCATTGATTATCTGGCTCTGGGACATCTTCACGATGCCCATACGCTGAAGACGCCCCATGATACTGTTATCCGTTATCCGGGGGCGCCTGTTGCCGTCTCATTCAGGGAGCTTGAAGTTCCTAAATCTGTCACTGTCATTGACACGGAAGATATAAAAAATCCACGGGAGATTTCACTTCCCGCATTTCAGGAGATGCGGCAGCTCAAAGGTACACGGGAAGAACTGGAAAAGGAGCTTTCCGCACTGGTTGCCGCTGCGGATCACTCCATCTGGTGCAGTGTGGAAAACACAGGTCCCTATGAGCCGGGACTTTCAGAGATCCTGAACGCCATCGTTGAAAATACTCCGGTCAGGATCATTACCTGCCGAAGCAAAGAATCAAATCCGGCTGTGCTCAAACTTCTGCCGGAAGAACGGCATCTGTCAGACCTTGCCGCAGTGGATGTCTTCAAACTTCTGCTGAAAGAAAAGGATATCTGCGATGAAGCCGCAGATGAGCTGCTGGCAGCTTTTAACGAGATCGAAACCGCAGTCAGAGAGGAAGAGTGAGGAATTATGAAGATACAGAAACTTGTTTTTCAGAATATCAACAGCCTTTACGGCAAGTGGGAAATCAACTTTGATTGTGACAAGTTCCGCCAGAGCGGACTTTTTGCCATCACCGGCAAAACCGGCAGCGGAAAAAGCACAATCCTTGACGCCATGACTCTCGCTCTTTACGGCACAACACCCCGTCTCAGCAAAGGTACCATTGATGCTGTCAGCCGCGGCTGTCATGAATGCATGAGCGAACTCACATTTCTGGATATCAATGGCAGGGAATGGACGGCTACCTTTGCCTATGAAGCATTCAAAAGGGGTTTCAAAAAGGGAACTCTCAATGAAACAGCGATCCACCGCCTCAGCTGCGACGGAAAAACGGAAGCAGAAAAAACCACAGAAGTCCGCAAAAAGGTGGAGGAAATCACCGGTCTTGACTCCACACGCTTCTGCCGCGCCGTTCTGCTGGCTCAGGGATCGTTTGATGCTTTTCTGAACGCGGGAAGTGACAACGGCGAAATCCTGGAGCGGATCACCGGCACAGAGATCTACTCCCGTATCGCTGCCAAACTCAAGGAACGGTACGACAGTGAAAAAGGAAAACTTGCCACCCTTGAAGCTCAATGCGCCGGGATCCAGATCCTTCCTGACGAAGTTGCAGAAGAAAAACGCAAAGAAGCAGCGGTTCTTGAAAAACAGATCATTGAACTGACAGAGGCGCATGGTGTTCTCAATGCTGTGAATCTTCAGTTCCAGCAGCTTGAACTTCACCGGAAAAATCTTGAAACATGCCAAGAGACAGAAAATAAACTTTCTGAAGAAGAAACTCTTTTTGCCCCCTCACGCAAACGTCTTGAAGAGGGGAAAAAAGCTCTTGAGGCAGATAACTTTTACCGTCCGCTCAAGGAGCTTCAGCACAATCAGAATGTAGCTGAAACGGCTTTGCAGAAAGCGAAAGTACTTCTGAAAGAGCAGGAGGAAATCTGCACCAAATCAGAAAAAGTCCTTGAAGCAGCCACCCTCATGGAGTCGGGATACCAGAAAGAGTATGAAGAGCTTTCCATACTTCTGAAAACGGTTCGTGCCCTTGACAACACGCTCCAGCATCTCAGCATCGGAGCTGCTGAAGCGGCTGCCAAAAGACGGAACGCGACGCTCTCGGCACTGGAGTTCCGCAAAGAACTTTTTGACTCTTCCCGGAAATTGGCTGAACTGAAAAAAAGTCACAGCGACGGGAGCGCCTACCTTGCCGCTCATAAAGGCGACGGAGAACTTGACGCCGTTCAGAAACTTTGTTCCGAGTGGCTGGAAACGGCAAAAAAACTCTCTCTTGAAACAGCTCAAAACTGCCGTCAGGAAAAAGTTTTGAAAAAAGAGCTGGAAAAAATTCAGAAAAATCAGGAAGAGAAAAAAGCAGCTCTTAAAGCCGAAGAAAAAAAATTCGCACTTCTTTCTGCCGAAGCAGAAAACATCAGCCGGAATCTTGCAGAACTTCTTGAGGACAGCACCAAAGAGCATTGGCAGACTCTTGCGGATACCCAGGAAAAATGTTACCATCAGGCGCTGCTGCTGCGCTCCCTTGAGGATCATCGGAAAAAATTGGTCCCCGGTGCCCCCTGCCCTCTCTGCGGCTCAAGGGAACATCCTTTTGCCGCCGAAGGACTTCCTGAACCTGAAGAGGAAAATCAGGCGCTGGAAAAAATCAAAAAGCGCATCGCTGCCATCACCGATACGGAACAGCTCCTTCAGAAAAATGACGCGGCACAGAAAATTTCTGCCAATGCCAGGAAACAGCTTCAGGAAACAGTGGAACAGTTGGATTCTCAGGCTGCGTCCAAAAGCGAAGAGCTCTCCCGAAACAGCGAAAAACGGCAATCACTTCAAGCGGAGTTTTCTCAGACCTGCGACAAAATCAGCACTGCCCTTGCGCCTTTCAATCTGGATTGGGAGAAAGAAAAGTTGATTCTGCCTCAGGAAATGGAGTCAAGAAAAGAGAAGTTTGCCCGCTGCAAGGCGGCACAGGAACTTTTTGAAGCAGAAAAGTCTGCATTGCTGAATACTCAGCTGCGCCTGAAAACT
>JAGBWB010000329.1 GCA_017629975.1 Lentisphaeria bacterium | reverse complement strand
GAGTTCAGTCACGATGGGTTCAGAGTAACCGGGTTCGTAACAGAAATAGTTGATCATGGTATTGTAGTCAAGATCCATGCCGAAAAACTTTCTGCCGAAGTCGGTGATGAACTTTTTCCGATCCTCAATAATGCCGTTTTCCAGAGTCTCCACCAGATAAGCGGTCATGAACATGGACTGAGGCAGATTGGAGTTGAAAGGACTCTGGCACTGATTCCTCCCCCAGATGGTACCGATATGTCCGGTCATCTGAGGATATTTCTGATGGATCTTTCCCCAGGCATCCACATTACGCATTTTCGGTTCCTGAGGTGACATGGCATGGAAAAACTTATGCGCTTGAATGCAGGAGGCGCCCCAGCACTCCACACCGCTTGACACCATACGGTCGATGTACTCTTCATCCAGTTTGCTGTACATCCAGACGCAGGAGATGACTCCTTTGGGCAGCAGGGCGAACTTCTCTTCGCCGTACTTGCGGAACACATCATCCCACACCACCACTTTCATATTCTTTTTCTGGATATACTCACAGCAGCGCGCCACGCGTTTCACATAAAGGTCAAGTCTGTTCTCTTCGCAAAGCTCACAGGGAACATTCATCCGGCACTCGTCGGCGCCGATATGGAAGATGGTGGTTTCAGGGAAGACTTCAAGAAGCTCTTCAACCATGGCGCACCAGAGTTCATAAGACTCCTCAATGGCAAGACACCACTGATAGCTTGAACCCTCAGGCCCCCCGTCGCGCAGATTGCGGAACTTGGGATACTTGAGCAGATAATCCAGATGCCCGATGCTCTGAAGCAGAGGGATCAATTCAATGTTTCTCTCTTTGCACCGTTTTGCAAAAGCGCGGAACTCATCTTTGGTCCAGGCGCAGGGGTGATGGATCCCCTCAGTCACGTCAAAGGGAAATTTATCCTCAAACTCAACCAGCAGAGCGTTGATCCCCAGTTCGGCGATCTCATCAACAAGAGTCAATGCATACTCCGCAGTGGGGATCATTGACTTCATATCAAAGTGGACAGCTTTAATTTCCATTTCTGCAAATTTCTCCTTATGTTGTGTTCCGGAAAAAATCAGTTGCCGGAACTTTTTTCTTCCTCTTCAAAACTCAAAGCCGCATCCAGCACCAGAGCGATGATCCATGCGACATCCCAGGGATTGCATCCGCCGCGCTTGTGCATTTTGACCAGATTCCCGGCATTGTAGCCGTGACGGTAGAGCTGATAACGGAGCATGGGGTTGAACCGCTCCCATCTCCCCCCTTCTTCCGCAGTAAAATACCAGTTGGTCTGGAAAAACTGCTCCGGCTGACGCCCGGGAGAGTGGAAAAGCCAGTCGCCGCCTCCTTTGGAAATGCCGTGACTCCATGCCGTAAAGACGGTGCGTCCCATGTGGCGGTAAAGAGGATTATTCACAGCTTTGCCGAACTTATAGAGCTCCCAGGCGGGGAAAAAGACATCCAGATGATGATGTTCAACACTCACCGTCGGCCATCCGGTGACGCGGAAATTGTTCACAGCGCAGATACTGCCGTCGCGGAAAGGCACTTCATGGAAATAGACCCAGGTCAGCAGCCAGTCGGCGGCAACAGAGGCGTACTCTTTGTACTTTTCATCCCCGGTGATCTCAAAGGCAAGAGCGGCGGCGTTGAAGAAAGGCACACACGCCTCTTTGTCTTCGCAACCGGCATCAAGTGTCGCATGTGAAAAAGGCGTCTTGAATTCATCACCGCCGATCCGGTAGAAAAGCTCCAGCATCTCTTCTGCGGCGCTCCGCCACTCCTCTTCCCCGGTCAGGCGGTAAAATTCAAAGAAAGCAACCAGCACGCTGGAACCGGCGCAGGTAACTTTATCACTGCCGGGAGTGCCGTCTTTTTTCCACATGAGGGGGACGCCTCCGCCGGGGAGGCGGTGATCCAGAAAGAATTGCAGACCTTCCCGCAGAGCCTCCAGGGCGCCGTCGGGTTCAGGGATATTGTTGTCGCGGCAGCAGCGGAGTATCCTTGCCAGATCGCTCCATGTTTCTCCAAGCGCCCGGGAGGAGTACAAAGGCTCCTCCGGCGTTCCGTTGGCATACCACTTCAGATCGGCAAGACCGAAGTAGTTGTTGCGGAGTCCCGGAACATCTGTTTTACTGTTCCGCAGAAAGAACTCCACGCAGCGCCGCATACGGTCGATCCCCTGCTGTTCATTATGGAGCAGAGCATACCGCAAATCGCAGAGAGCAAGTCTGAAAGACTGCCCGGTCCATCCGTAGAGAAAATATGCCGGACTGCAATAGAGATTGTCAGGCATAGTCCCCACATATCCGTTTCCGGACCAGCGTTCATTGAGAGCCTGCATCTTGAGAGAAATGACCTCTTCTCTGCTTTTTGCCTCTTCAGCGGCAGGCACAAGCAGATTGAATCCGTTTTTGACCAGATCTCTGAAACCATGGCCCTTATGTTCCGCGTCCCCCCATGAAAGAGCAAACCGTTTGGCAAATTTATCCCCGCCTTTGAAACAGCGGTAAACAGCTCCGCAATCGGCGGCGGTCCCTTTGGCGATGTAGGCCTGATCAGGGGTTCCGTTGAAGCTGAGACATCCGCTGCCCAGCATGAGAAGGGTCTCCTCTTCACGGTGAACTCCCAGAGTCCATTCGGATTCCATTTCAGGAACAGAAAAGAGAGAGAAAAAGGCTCTCTCTTTTTCCGCATTGACACCGGTGACAGGCAGACGGCTTTCTTCAAGCATCAACGAGGCCTTCCCCTCAGCGGGGAAATGGGCAACCAGATTTTCTGATGAGGGATTGTTATTATAAAGCACTCCCGGACAGGTGAAGATGGAGTTCCCGTCAACAGGGAGCGCCAGAGCAATAAAGTTTTTGGCTGAATCCTTTTTGAAGTTGACAAAGAGATCTCCTTTGAGCAATTCACCGTCAAAGTTGAAAGCCGTTCCGCAGAGGAACTCATCGCTCTCAACTGCCACGATCAGCATGGCATCGTCACCCGGAGTCACCGCCAGACGGACATTCTCATAAACGCCTGCGGGGAAACTCCAGGGGGTGGTTTCAGAGAAACGCAGAAAAGACCCCAGAGAGAAACTTTTTTCAATGCCAGCCCCTGCCATTTCAAAGCATTTGCTTTCTGTGTCAAAAGCAAAGATCCTGCCGCCGGGGGACTTGATCACATTTTTCATAAATTCCGGAAAACCTTCTGTTGTTTAAGCCAGCAGATCAACAGAGATCTTGACCACAGCCTTGACAACGCCGCTGCCGTCGCCCACGCCGGGGAGATGTCCCTCTTCAGGGAGCAGAAGCACAAAGTTGCCCACTTCAAGTTTGAGGGGAAGAGCTGTTTCGGGAACCTGATTGAATCCGCAATCGTTCCCGCAGTTGTACTCTCTGGAGACAGGAGTGCCTGCGGGAGCATAATACAACGTTT
>JAGBWB010000328.1 GCA_017629975.1 Lentisphaeria bacterium | reverse complement strand
GATCTCAAGGCAGGCGTCACCAATGTGGCGCTCCCGCACAGAAACTCCCCGGCGGACTCATAGTCGCCGAAGTCCGACTCCTGACCGCCGGAGGTGCTGTGGTTGATGCGGGGGCGTTCCGCTTTGACCGCAAGGCTGAAACAGCCATTGAAGTCAAGTTTGCCGACGCTGAAAGGATCTATCCCCGCGGCAAAGGCATTGATTTTACCCTCCTTGTCAAAAATGCCCCCGCTGACGCCCTTGTGGAAACGGAAATAGAAGACGCTTTCGGGCGTATCATCTACCGCAAAAGTGCCCCCGCCAAAGCTCAGATGGTTTTCGCCGTTCCCGATCTGGAGCGCACCAACTTGAACAACCTGTTTGTCAGAGTCAGAAAAAAGGGTGTGATCCTCGCTGAAACCATGGCTGAGTTTTCCTCACCTCAGGGCAAGCCGGATTTTCTGGAGTACAAAGGACTCATGTGGGGCAATTCAAGCCTTGTCAAGCGGGATATGGGCATCGTCGGAGCGACCCTCGGAAATGTGGATTGGCCCAACACCCCGGTCTATATCCGCGCCATGCGCCTTTTGAATGTGGATCCCTCACCCATGGGTATGTATAACTACAACACAACCGCCCGGTTGTACCGGAGCGACCGGAAATCCAACCCGGTCCGCACCCCCTGTTTCTCTGATCCTGCCTTTCACAAAGCCAACTCGGAGCGCCTTGCCAAATGTGCCGCAAGCGCCCGCTACCGTTACTACGATGTGCAGAACTTCTGGAGCGGTGACGAACAGTATCTGGGAGCCTCAGTCTGCTATTCACCCCACTGTCTGAAACTCTTCCGGGCGTATCTGAAAAAAGAGTACAAAAATATTGCCGCGCTCAACAAAGAGTGGGACTCCGCTTTCAAATCCTTTGATGAGGTCATCCCCAAACAGCAGGAACAACTCAAAAGCAAAAGCAACCTTGCCCCCTGGCTGGATCACAAACTTTTCATGGCTCAGGTCTATGCCAAAGGTCAGTTCGGATTCTTTGCCAAAGAACTTGAGAAACACTCCTGTCATATTAAATTCGGCCCCAGCGGCACCGCCAATCCGGGACTGGGATATGACTGGTATCAGATGATGAAATACTGCAAATTGTTGAGCTATTACGGCGGTATCCAGGTGAAACTGATCCACGACTTCGGCGGCAAAGAGATCCGCGCCGGAAAATGGGGCGGCTACTGCCACGCCCATATTGACGCAGAACCCTATATCTACGATCCCATGTGGGAAGGCTTGCTCCGGGGCGCCAATATGGCTGCCGTCTGGCCCCCCATCATGACCAACGGCGACGGAACGCCTTTGCGGAACTTCTTCCATGCGGCGCGTTCACTCAAAGAGCTGACCGGCGGCATCGGCAAGATGTGGCTTTCTGCCGACCGCAAAGCGGAGATCGCCATTCTCTACTCCCAGAGTTCCCTTTACACCGCCATGAACTCCGTGGGCAACGCCCAGTGGCAGAACAGTCAGTCTTCATGGGTGAAACTCCTTGAAGACCTGAAATATGACTGCCGTTTCATTTCTTACGAAGAACTGGCGGAAAAAGGGGTGGCAAAGGAGTACAAGGTGCTTATTCTGCCCTGTGCCCTCTCCCTTTCTGAGAAAGAATCTGCCGCCATTGCTGAATTTGTCAAGAGGGGCGGAACCGTTATCGCCGATATCGCCCCCGGCAGATTTGACGGACACGGCAAAAGATGGAACAACCCCCTCCTTGCTCAAATCTTCCCTGCCAACTCAGGAGAGATCAAATCCACTTTGCAGAGTTCCGGATCTCTCAAGGGGCAGTTCTTCACCGGTGAAAAGTCCCTCGGCATTGAAAATGTGAAAAAGTACGGCAAAGGCAGAGGTGTCCTACTCAATCTGGTGGTGGGGCAGTATCACTTCATCACCCTGGGGGGAACCGGCGGCGAGATCAGCAAAGCCGCCTCCGGAGATGCCAAACTTCAGAAGACTTTGCGGAGTCTTGTCAAACGCTATCTGCAAGAGGCTCAAGTCAAGAGCGAAGTCAGCGTCAGAAACGCCGGAAATGAGGAGTTTCCCTGTCTTGCCGCCATGCGTTACATCAAGGGGGGGAAGATCCTTTTCCTCCACCAGACAGGAACGGAGGGGGAGCGGTTCGACTTCAAAAAAGCTCTCCCTGTGACTGTGAAACTTGCGGAAAAAGGACACATTTACGATGTGCGTGAAGGAAAATATCTGGGCTATACAGATACCTTCAAAAGTTCCATGCTCCCTGCCTGGAGTAAGATCTATTCCATCCGGAACTCCCGGGTCGCAGAACTCAAGGTCACTGCGCCTGCCGCTGTGAAACAAGGCGATATTTTCAAGGCCGCTTTCACCGCTGTCAACGGTTCCGGCGCTCAGGTGTTCCATGTGGAACTTGCCGATCCCGCCGGAAAAACCGATCCTGTCAGCGTGCGGAATTACCGGAGCGGCAGTGCTTCAGGTTCCTGCCTGCTGCAGATCCCTTTCAACGGCGCAAAGGGCATCTGGCAGCTCCGGGTCAAACATGTGGATACCGGATTGACAAAGAGTGTTAAAATCGAGGTGAAGTGAGATGTATAACGATTTCGGCAACGCCGTCAATGAATATTTTGTGAAAGAGTTCCGCCGTCTTTACAAAGAACGGCAGAAACGCATAGATGCTCTCCGCACTCCTGAGGCGGTGCTTGAGTACGCCGCTCAGGCCCGGAAAAGAATAAGAGAGGTCTTTGATCTTGAACGCTGCGAAAGAACTCCCCTCAACTGCCGGGTGACTTCAGAATATGATTTTCAGAGCTACACCTTGAGAAACCTCGTTTTTGAAAGCGTTCCCGGATACTTTGTGACAGGTAATCTTTATCTGCCCTCAAATCTTACAGCTCCTGTTCCGGCGGTGCTCCATCTGTGCGGTCACAACAGCGACGGAAAATCCTGCACCAACGGCGTCTCGCTCAATGTGGGATTCGCCGCCAACGGTATCGCTGTCCTTGCCATTGATCCTGTCTGTCAGGGGGAGCGGTACCAGCATTTCATGGAAAACGAACTGAACCTTTGCGGTGCCCACAACACCATCGGCAAAGAATTGGTTCTTTTCGGGGAGCATTTCCCGGCATGGCGGGCCTGGGATGCGGTCCGCGCCGTTGATCTGCTCTGCACCCTGCCTGAAATCGACAGTTCACGCCTTATGCTCACCGGATGCTCCGGCGGCGGCACCATGACCACATGGGTCAACGCCCTTGAAGACCGGTTTATCGCTTCAGCGCCCAGCTGCGCCGTTACCCGCTGGCGCAGAACTGTTGAAAATGAACTCCCCATCGACGCAGAACAAATGCCTCCCGCCCTTGCCGGTGAAGGTTTTGATATGTCGGACTTCCTTATCGCCTCACTTCCCCGGCCCATTCTGGTCAGCGGCGAAACCAATGACTTCTTTGATGAAAGAGGACAGCAGGAGGTGGGCAGGGAGCTTGAGAAACTTTCAACCATTCTCAACGCTCCTTTGAAAAGCACCTTTTTCACCGGACCCAACGGACACGGACTCAAACCTGAGCAGCGTGAAGCGATCCGCGCTTTCTTTTTCAAGGCCGCGGGAGTTATTCCCCGGGGCATTAAAGAAGATGATATCCCCCGCCCGGAAACGGCGCAGAAACTTGCCGCTCCGGAGGGAGATGTTTTCAAGATCCCCGGCAATCTGCCCGCCATGGAGCTTATGAAAGAGCGCTGTGCAAAGGTCATTGCCGCACGCCCCGCCTTGAATAAAGAAGAGACTGCTGCCGCCCTTAAAAAATGTCTGGCGCTGCCGGAGGAGATCCCCGCCCTTGAGGAGTTCCGCCGTCTGCCCCTTCACACTTTCAGAGATGATGAGCATGTCATCAACCGTTATCTCCTTGAAACTGATGAGCGTATTCTGGGAGTCCTCAACGCCTGGACGGGTGACGGGGAGTACCAGATCCCCCGCTGCAAAGAGGCGGTGCTTTATCTGCCTGACAAAGAGTGCATTGAAATGGAAACACTTTCCCCGGAACTCTATGAGGGGAAGATCCTTTTCGGATTCGACTCTTTCGGTGTCGGCAATCTGATCCCCACTTCATGCGGCGTCAGCAGCAGAAATCTGACCGACTTTTACGGTGCTTTCTGGCACTTTGCCGGTATGAGTTACATGCTTGGAAAGAGTTTTCCCGGACTTCAGATGGAGGGGATCCTCGCCTTGCTGAAACTCCTGAAATCAAGAGGAACGGAAAAGGTGATCCTTGCGGGCAGAGGTTACGGCGCCATGCTGGCTCTTTATACGGCTCTGCTTGCTGAAGATATGGTCGGAAAAACCATTCTTATGGAGTGTCCCCCCTCCTTTGAAGAGCTGGTGGGAACCTATAACACCCGCTCCTTTTCAGGCATGGTCCCCGATATATTGAAATACACCGATCTTCCCCGGCTTGCCGGATTTGCCCGAGCGGAGTTCCGTTGAGATGACTCTTGAACCTGAAGATTACATTGAGCCTCACTGCCCTCTGGGGGAAAAGTGTTCATGCGCTGGTGTTCACGCTCACAGAAAAGGCACTTGCAGTGATCCTCTGCCCCTTGAGAAGATCATTGAAGAAAGTGACCGCTTTTTCAACGCAGGAGAAGCTGAAAAGGTGGGAGAACATCTGCGTTTCTGGCTCAATGAAGCGCGGAAACGCACCGACAGGAGGGGGGAGCTTTCCATTTTAAGCGAACTGATGGGGCACTACCGGATGAACAATGATCCTGAAAGAGGTCTTGAGTCCGTTGATTCAGGGCTTGCGCTGCTGAAAGAACTTGATCTTTCAGGGACTCTTTCCGCAGGGACCATTCTGCTCAATGCCGCTACAGCTTTGCAGAGTTTCGGTCATGTTGACCGTGCCTTGTCCCTTTACGCCGAAAGTGCCCGCATCTATGAAAGACATCTGGATCCCGGCGACTGGCGCTTTGCAGGACTTTTCAACAACATGGCGGCGGCGTACTGCGAAAAAAAGGAGTTCAAACTTGCCGAAAAGTGCTACTTGCGCGCCCTTGAAGTGCTTCAGACATGCAGGAATATTATGGACGCAGCTGTGACTTGTCTCAATCTGGCGCAGCTTTACCGTTCCTGGAACAATGATACACTTCTTATTGACGGCATGATCGACTGTGCCATGGCGTGCTTTGATGATCCGGCAGCTCCCCGCGACGGTTATTATGCACACACCTGCTGCAAATGTGCTTCAGGTTTCGGCGCTCTGGGGAGAAGTGAACTTGAAAAAGAACTTAAATCAAGAGCTGAAGAGTATTATGCAAGGCATTGAAGAGTCAAGAAAATTTTTCCGCGAAAAGGGATTGCCGCTGCTGATGGCCTCTTTCCCCGACGCGCTGCCCCATATTGCCGCCGGCAGGGCGGGACGGGGATCGGAGTGTTTCGGCTTTGATGATGATATTTCAAGGGATCACGACTTCAGGACAGGATTCACCCTGTGGCTTACTTATGAAGCCGAGCGGGCGTATGGATTCAAGCTTCAGCGCGCCTGTGAGGCTCTTTTCAAAGAGGCAAACCGGGAGTGCGGCAGAGAGAGCAAACTTGGCCCTTCTGAACTGGGTGTGGTCTGCATTGAAGATTTTTACCGCCGCCATACCGGACTCCCCGGCGCCCCCCGCACCTGGCAGGAGTGGCTCTATACCCCTGAATATGCCTTTGCCGAAGCCGTCAACGGTGAAGTTTTTATGGACAATGAGGGAACGTTTTCACGGATCCGTTCCGTGATCCTTTATGATATGCCCGAAGATGTGCGTCTGAAAAAGATCGCCGCCAGATTGATTTCCATGGCTCAGAGCGGGCAGTACAACTTTGAACGCTGTTTAAAACACGGCGAAAAGGGGGCCGCTCTGATGGCGCTCAACGAATTTGTCAAAAGTACCGTCTCTCTTGTCTTTCTTTTGAATTTCCGCTTTGCTCCTTATTACAAGTGGCACTTCCGCGCCCTGAAAGGACTTCCTCTTTTCGGGGAGCTGGGGACGCCCCTTGAAGAACTTCTGACAGGCGGCAGCTTTGAAGAAAAAGGCGCCGCAGTTGAGGCGATCTGCGGCAGGATCCTTGACTATCTCAGGGAAAACGGCTTCACTTCAGGCAGCGACGCTTACCTTGAACCCCACGCCTTTGAAGTGATGAAACACATTCGTTCACCCCGGTTGAGAGAACTTCATGTGATGGAGGGATAATTCTTCCGTTTTTTACAGCCGGGGAATTTGAAATTTCTCCTTTGAGGCAGTATGGTATACACTGGAACTGTTCCAACGCTCAATATAAAGGAGTTTTTAATATGGGCAACGTCAATATCAAATGGCAGACCAAAGAATCCTGCGGCAGGATCCGCAAACTCAACGGCGGCAACCTTGCTCCCTCTCTTGCAGGAGAAATGGCAGGACGCAACATCCGCAAAAGTTTCAGAGAACTCAATCTTGCTTTTACCCGGCTCCATGACGCCCCCCTTGACAATGCCAACTGCCCTATGGTGGATATCAGCAGCATCTTTCCCCTCTTTCATCTGGATCCCTCCGACCCCCGGAACTACCGTTTCAAACATACCGATGACTATCTGCACAACTGTATCGTTGAGGCTGAGACGCCCGTCTTCTGGCGGCTGGGGGAATCCATTGACCATACGGTGAACAAGTATTTCATTGAACCCCCTGCCGATGTTGATAAGTGGATCGATGTTGCTTCAAATATTATCCGCCACTACACCGAAGGTCTGTGGAACGGGTTCCACTACAACATTGAATACTGGGAGATCTGGAACGAACCCGAATGCGGCGGCAACACCCGCCTTGATCCCAATGCCAAAAATCTTATGTGGCTGGGAACTCAGGAGGAGTTCTTTGAGTTTTTCGCCAAAGTGGCAAAAGAGCTGAAAAAACGGTTCCCCCGTCTGAAGTTCGGCGGTCCCGCCCATTGCGGCTGGAGTGACGGTTGCGGCGGCCTCTTCCTTGAAAAATGCGCCGCAGAAAAGGTCCCCCTTGACTTTTACTCCTACCACTGCTATTTCAACGATCCTTTCGGATGGATCCTTGAATCCCCCGGACTGGTCCGGAAGAAACTGGATGAACTGGGGTATACTGAAACAGAGATCCATCTCAACGAGTGGCACTATTTCCCCGGAGACTGGCACAGACTGCGGAACGATGCCGTCTACAAACAGAATATGTATAACAACGAGATGAAGGGTCTTGACTCCGCCGCCGCGCTGACCACCGTCATGGCACGCTGGCAGGATACCCCCCTTGATTACGGCGCCTACTACACCTGCACCACTTCAGCATGGGGATGTTATGTGACAGGGAGTTCCAAACCTACGCCCTCCTACTTCGGTCTCAAGGCTTTCGGTGAGATCGTCCGCTACCCGGAGCGCTGCGCCGCTCAGAGCGACAACGAAAAAGTCACTCTCCTTGCCGGGAAAAATGACAAGGGCACCATGGCACTGCTGATTTCCGCCTTTTCCACCGGAGACAACACCTATACCATCACCCTTGACCGGGAGATAGATCCTGCCCGGTGCCGCATCCTGCTGCTGGATGAGAACCACAACCTTTCCCCCTGCCTTGACGCCGTTGTCACCGCGGACACCATCACCTTTGCCAACGACTCCAACTCTGCGGTGGCTCTGGTCACTCTGGAAAGATAAACATACAGTTACAGAACATTGCAGGAGGAGTTTTGAACTCCTCCTCTTTACTTTCATTTTTTTAAGGATTTATTTTTTATGAAACAGCTGCTTTTGAACAATCTTGAATGGTTTTACCGTTCCGGTGTGATGATCCCTGAAAACGGTCTCTGGGGCGTGGCGGAACGGGTCGCGCTCACCCGGAACAACTCCGCTCTTGAAAGAACCATGAGCGCATTCCCCGCGTGGACATGTCATGAGGATCACTGCATCATTGAACAGCGCCGCGCCGACTGCAACTTTCAGGCGGCGTTCATGTATCTTGCAAGTTACAGAGTTTTCGGGGAAAAGAAGTTTTATGATACCGCCGTCAATCTTCTCGACTTCCTCTATTTCCGCAGCGGACTCCTCTGGCGCAAGGAAGACAGATATGTGCCCGGCAGCTGGAACTGGTCCCACATCAAACGGGAATCGGTGGTCTGGTTTGATGATGAGTCATGGTGTATCTTTCTGGCTCTTGAGATCGCGGAAAAATATCCCGAACTGGAAAAGAAATATGAAATGCGCCGCTTTGCCATGATGCTTGCTCCCTATCTTGCAAAGGCAATGAAAGAGGCTATGGCGCCCGGTATCGGAGTCCTTGAGGATAAGACAAAACACTGGCGCAGCGGCAGCTTTATCGGCCCTGCCGATCAGCCCCACTGGGGAAGTCTGGCATGTATGGCGCTGGCGCGGGCGTACAGGGAAGATCCGCAGCAGGAGTTTATGGAGGTATTGGACTCCTATCACGCTTATCTTAATGAAAAGGCGGACTCCTTTGATGCAAGTGAAGTCTGCTACGCCATTATGGGCGCCTGTGCCGCTTATACATACACCGGCAAAGAGATTTTCCGTACCACAGCGGAGCTTTTCGGCGCAAAACTTGTGTCGCGCATGGGCGAAAGCGGCAACATCCCCTCTGAACACGATGAGGCCCCCTGCGGTCCCCATCTGGTGGATACCATCTACACCATCAACTGGGCGCTTCTGGGACTGCTGGGTCTGAGAGCCTTTGCCCCTGCCTTTGATGAACCTTTCAGAAGAGCCCTCAAACTTGTCTGCTCCATTCAGGATAAATCCCCCGAACCCCACCTTAAAGGGTGCTGGCGCGGCATGTATGACATGAACGCCCGCACCTGGGGCGGCGGCGATCTCTTTGAGGGGGGCGCTTGCAGCATCTACACCGGCTGGACAAATGCGCCCATTTCCATTGTCATCGCCCTTGAACTTCTGAACGAAAAACTTTTCAGTTAAGTTCTCTGCCCGACAAAGGTCGGTAAAAAAGGTTGAGGGAGTTGGGGCGGGCCGAAACGTCGGCTTCGGAATAACTCGCAGCTGTAACTAGCTGCGAGAATCGAAAACTGAAGTTCCCTTTCCCCCTTGTCACGGCGTAGTTCAACGAAGCCGGAAAACCTTTTTCAGTAACGCTTTTCATTTTTGAGCTTCTCAAAAATAAAAAGAGGTCTGTAAAAGTCTTATGTAAAAAAATATTTTACCTACCCGTGAAGGGAACAGAGCAAAAAAATATGAGAGACCTTTTGTGTCTCTCATATTTTTTATTTCAGAAAAGAGGGATTTCTGCTGAAAAAAGAAAGTTCAGAGGACTTTGGCAAAGAACTCTCTGATCCGGGGATTGGTGCTGTTGTTGACCAGATTTTCCGGCGTTTCAGAGGCAATGATTCTGCCGTGATCCATAAAGATCATTCTCTGGGCGCATTCGCAGGCGAATCCGATCTCGTGTGTGACCACGATCATGGTCATCCCCTCCCGGATCAGCTCTTTCATCAGAGAGAGGACTTCTCCCACCATCTCAGGATCAAGGGCGCTGGTCGGCTCATCAAAGAGCAGCACCTCAGGCTCCATGGCGAGGGCGCGGACGATGGCGATGCGCTGTTTCTGTCCGCCTGAAAGCTGCATGGGATAGGCGTTTGCTTTATCGGCAAGTCCGATCCTTTCCAGAAGCGCCATGGCTTTGGCATCTGCCTGAGCGGGGGTGAGTTTCCCGGTTTTGACCGGGGCGAGGGTGATATTCTTTTTAATGGTCAGATTGGGGAAGAGATTGAAGTGCTGAAAGACCATCCCCACTTTCTGACGGAATCTTGTGACGGATGAAGCGTTTTTCCCCACAGGCGCGTTGTGGAAAAGAATCTCTCCGGAAGAGCTCTTTTCAAGCAGGTTCAGACAGCGCAGAAAGGTGCTTTTACCGCTGCCTGAGGGACCCACCACAAAGACCGCTTCTCCGGGGGTGATGGCGAAATCCACATTGTCAACGGCGCGGACACCGGGGAATTCACAGACCAGATTTCTGACTTCAAAGACAAAGTTACTGTTACTCATTGCGTTTAAGTCTCCTCTCAAATATTCCCAACAGCCAGGTCAGGAGCATGACGCATCCCAGATAAATGGCCGCCACCGCCATAAGAGGCATGAAGGCGTCATAGGTCTGACTGCGGATGATATCTCCTGCTTTGGTCAGATCCTGGAGCGCGATATAGCCTGAAACAGAGGTTTCTTTTATGAGCACGATAAATTCATTGCCCAGAGCGGGCAGTACATTTTTAAGCGCCTGAGGCAGGATGACATACCCCATGGTCTGCCAGTAGCTCAACCCCAGAGCGTCCCCCGCTTCAAACTGTCCCTTGTCGATGGACATGATGCCGCTGCGGATGATCTCAGCCACATAGGCGCCTGAGTTGATGCCGAATGCAATACAGGCGACCAGCACCTTGTTGTCGCAGGATTTCAGGATCACAAAGTAGATGATGAGCAGCTGGACAACACAGGGTGTTCCCCGGATGACCGTCAGATAAAGACGGCAGAGGGCGTTGAGGAATTTCATCTTCCCTGTTCTGTCATGTGTGGTGCGTATTACCGCCACAGTAAACCCGAGAAGCGTTCCCAGGATCACGGCGAAAAAGGAGATCTGGACCGTCTTCCAGAAACCGCCCCAGATGTAAAGCCAGCGGCTGTCGGCGATGAAGTTGGTGTGAAAATCTGCCGCAAGACGGTGAAAGAAAGCTGTGACGCCGGTGTATTTCTTTTCCTCTTTGACCTGTTTTGCAAGAAGAGTGTTATGTTCAACGATCTTTTGCAGTTCGCCGCTGATTTTAAGTTCCTGTATGACGGCGTTGAAAATACCGCAGAGTTCCCGGTTGTTTTTGTGAAGTGCGATGGCATACTCTTCGCTGGTGAGAGGTTCGGGGAGCGGCATAATGGATTTTTCGTTGAGCTTTGCCAGAACCCGGGCAGGCTCTTCATCAAGAATGACCGCATCCAGTTTCCCGATCTTTAGCGCCTCAACTGCCACAGCCGGATTGTCAAACTGCTGGAGCAGAGGGGAGTTTTTGTCGGTGATGATATGGTTCCGCAAATAGTCGTAGGCAGTGGTTCCTCCCTGACACCCCAGACGCTTCTTCTTTTTCAGGTCGCCGGCATTTTTGATGGGGGAATTACGGGGAACAAGGATGATTTGTGCCGAGCGGCTGTACGGAATGGTGAAAAGAACTTTTTTCTTGCGTTCCTCAGTCACCGTGATGCCTGAGGCGGCAACATCTGCTTTCCCGGTGACGATATGACCTATAACAGAGTCAAATTTTGTGTCAATGACGACGACATCACGCTTGAGTCTTTCGGCGACAGCCTTGACGATGTCCACATCGATACCCACCACCTGCTGACCGCTGAGGAATTCATAGGGAGGGAAACTTGCCGATGTGACCAGTGTGAGGGGACGGAGGACTTTGTCTGTTTTGCGTTCATCGCCGCATCCGCAGACAAACAGCGACAGCACCAATGCTGCAAGAAAAAGGATCCGGAGTTTCATCAT
>JAGBWB010000327.1 GCA_017629975.1 Lentisphaeria bacterium | reverse complement strand
TTGAAACGGATCTGCCACGATCCGGATCTGCTGCAAAAAGCGTGGGATCTGGGATACACGCAGGCAAAAGAAAGGATCAGCGCCCTGCGGGAATTTCTTGGCAGCTGATGTTTTGCTCCACAGTAAAGCCCAAACGGTCACTTTTTGAACACAATGATTCAACTAATGACCGTTTTTCTATTTTCAACTCTTCATCATTCCCCTCAATTTCTTTTGGCACGGAATTTGCATATTGACATACAGCTGCAATAATGCCAAACAAAAAATAAAGGAATTGAGCCATGATGAAGAAAATTATTGCCTGGTGCCTCACCGTTGAAAAAATCATCCTCGGACACGCCGGTATCGGCATCGAAGAGTGCGAAGATTGAGTCACATAAAAAAAGCGTTTCTCCCCCTTATTGTTCAAGGGGAAGAGACGCTTTTGCGTAAATCCAGAGATCCTGTCAGAAAGCAGGGATGTAATCTCCGCCGCGGCAGGATTTCAGATAATTGAGGCCGTGGACCTGTCCGGTGATCTCCAGTTCACCCCGGTAAACAGGATCGTGCCACCCCTCGATATCAATGGTGCCTTCGTAGTTGTTCAATCTCAGAATGGTGATGATGTCCGCCCAGTTGGAGTCACCGAAACCGGGTGTTCTGTGCCAGGCGATACTCTCGCCGCAGTTGATCCCTTTTTCAGCGATCACATCTCTGAGGACCGTGGCATCCTTGCCGTGAACGTGGAAAACTTTAGGCGCCCACTTCCGCAGCTGGGGGATGGGGTCAATGAGCTGGCACATCTGATGGCAAGGTTCCCATTCAAGTCCCAGATTGGCGGCGGGAACAGCATCAAAGATCTTTTCCCACATGGTGGGATTGACGGCGATGTTCCAGGAACCGCTGTTCCAGTTGCCCCCCATAGGACAGTTTTCAAAGGCGATCTTGAGTCCCTTGTCGGCAGCGCGGGCGGCAAGGGGAGCAAAGACCTCAGCAAAGCGGGGGAGTGACTCCGGCAGGGGCGTATCAGGGATGCGTCCGGTGAATCCGGCGATGACATCGGCGCCGAAAAAGGCGGCGTTGTCAATGACCAGCTCCAGACTCCGCAGAGTCTTTTCGCCGTCGGGGATGAGAGGATTGCCGTAGACACCCAGAGCAGAGATGGTCATGCCGTTCTTTTCGGCGCACTCTCTGACTTTTTTTGCATACTCAGCCATGTCGGTGATCCAGGTGGCATCGGCGGCAAAGGTGATTTCGATGCTTTCAAAGCCGTACTTGCCCAGATTCTCAATATACGAAGTGATCTCCGGAATTTCCTTTCCCCGGACCATGGTTCCGATCTTGATCTGCTTGACCATAAAAACTCCTTTCTTTACGATGACATTGTCATATTATAACACCCGGTGCCTTTTTTTTCAAGGGGAACTTCAATTCCCGGTGAAAAATTGCCGTTTTTTGCTGCGGAAGAGTTGAAATAAGCTCTTTTGTCTGCTATATTTATAGTTGTAACAACTATACAGGCGGTTTTCAGGAATCCGGATCTTCTTTTGCCCCCTTGCAAACTGGCCTTTTCTCATAAATTGAAAGAAAGACTTTTGGACATGGAACGGATCTTTTTACTGAAACTTGAAAACGGCGCCGCCGTGGAGGCCCGCGCAGATATAAATCTGGAAATTTCCCCCCACGACGCCTGCGTCTTCACCAAAGACTTTTACACCGATATGGGCATCGTCTGCCGGGAACTTGACCCCACCAAGATCAAAAGCGCCGTTCCCACCCTGCCTCAGATCCAGCGCATCGCGACCCCTGAAGATCTGGCACAGGCAGAGGAAAACCAGTCCAAAAACCGGACCGCCATGTCCACCACCCAGACCCTTGTGGATCAGCTGGGGCTGGAAATGAAACTTATCAACGCTCACAGTTCCCTTGACGGGAAACTGATGACGATCCAGTTTTCAGCTGAAGGACGGGTGGACTTCAGAGAACTTATCAAAGAGCTGACCCGCACCCGCTGTTCAAGGATCGAACTGCGCCAGATCGGTGTCAGAGATGAAACCGGCATCTACGGCGGTATCGGCGTCTGCGGACAGATGCTCTGCTGCAGCAGATTTCTCAAGGAGTTCAACTCCATCAACGTGAAAATGGCAAAGGAACAGGATCTTTCCCTGACTCCCGCCACCATTTCCGGCGCCTGCGGAAGACTCAAGTGCTGTTTGAAATACGAACACGACGGCTACACCGAACTTGCCAAAGGAATGCCCCGGAAAGGGGAGTTCTGCGAAACCCTCGACGGGCCCGGCAGGATCACCGACCGGAATCTGCTCACAGGTAAAGTTTCCGTCACTCTGGAAAACGGCAACGTCAACCAGTACAGCGCTGACACTGTGAAAATCGTTCACAACTCCGACCGGAAAAATGCCCCTGCGGGAGCCAAAAAAGCTCAGGAGCATCCCAAAAATGGAAAAGCTCCCGCCGAAAATACGCCCCACCCCCACAAAAACGGGAAAGGGGAAAAGGGCGACTCCCGCAACGAAAAGAAACATCACAACAACGGTCAGGGCGGTCAGAAAAACAACGCTCCCCAGTCCCAGCAGCAATCCGGTGACACAGGCAGCTCCAAGTGAATAATGAAATGCTGATCGCGGCGGCTGCCGAACTTGACCGTTCAGGTTTCATGCCCCTCCCCGGAGAAAGTGCGGAAGCCTTTCTTGCCAGATTTAAAGAGTCGGAAGAAACCTTTGCCGACTTTGAAAGCGCCCTTGAAAAGGAGGGCAGCGTTACCCTTTTTGATGATTTTCAGGTCACTTCCAAAGATCGGATCCCTCCTGAGATCATCGCTGAAGCCGCCGGAAGGACCAGAGAACTCTACGGATTTGAAAACCGCCGGGTCCCCGGATTTTTTCTTTCAGGAAAAGTGGGCGCTCTCTGGGGCGGATGTATGATCGGCGACCCTGACAACGGATTTGCAGTCATGCTTCTGCGTTCCCAGTTCCGCAAGCGTTCCAAGTGGTATGTTTACGAGCGGGCGGAACTCCTTGCCCACGAACTCTGCCACGCCATGCGCCAGTCTCTTTCAGATATTTATCTTGAAGAATATTTTGCCTACCAGACCGGCAGAAGTTTTCTGCGCCGCAACTTCGGCAACTGCTTTATCAAGGGGTATGATGCGATCCTTTTCATTCTGCCCACATTCATACTGCTGGGGGCGACCATGCTCCGGGAGTTCGGCGCCATGAACTTCCCCCTGTGGCCTTTCTGGGTTCTTGCCGGGGTTTATCCGCTTTTTCTGCTCATCCGGAACTTTCTGAGCATCAGGCAGGTGCGGCGCGGCGAAAAAAAGCTGCGTTCTTTCGGGATCCCCCAGCCGGGGGCGCTTCTCTTCCGCTGCACCCTTGCCGAGATCAAAGCCATCGGCAGGATGAAAAGTAAAGAGGAGTTCAAAAGATTTCTTGAAGATATGTCCGGACGCGAATTGCGCTGGGCTGTAATAAAGGTGAGATTTTTCAATCAGGAGGATGAAAAACTATGAAACTTGCCGATTTGACCGCTTTTCTGGATTCAGAACTTGATCTTGCCGGATTTTCCGGAGATCTTTCAAACAACGGTATTCAGGTCGCTGGCGGCGATCAGGAGGTCACCAAAGCCGTCTTCGCCGTTGATGCCGCCCTTGAAACCATTGAATACGCCGAAGATGCCAAAGCAGATTTTCTCTTCGTCCACCACGGCATCAGCTGGGGTACCGGGTTCCGCCGTATCACCGGGGTGGATGCCAAACGCATCTCTCTGCTTTTCAGCGCCGGGATCACCCTTTACGCCGCCCATCTGCCCCTTGACGCCCATGCGGAACTGGGCAACAATGCCGGATTGTGCAAGATCCTCGGCGCAAAAGATCTTGCTCCTTTCTGCATGGTTGATGGAAACAATATCGGTTTCACCGGCACTCTGAGCCGGGGATGCGCCATTGAAACTGTGGCTAAAAAGCTCAAGACCGCTCTGGGGGATCCGGAGTGCAACTTCTACGGAGATCCTGAACTCAAGGCAAAAAAAATCGCCGTGGTTTCCGGCGGATGCGGTGAAACAGTGCTGCTTCAGGCAGCGGATGCCGGAGCCGATCTGGTGGTGACAGGTGAATTCAAACACCAGCTCTACCATCTGGCACGGGAGCTGGGGCTCAGCGTCATCGCCGCCGGACACTATGCCACTGAAACAGTGGGTGTCAAGGCAGTCATGGAGCGCGTCAGCTCAAAGTTCGGCATTGAAGTTGAGTTTGCCGATTGCCCCACCGGATTGTGATCCATTTTTGCAAGGAGTTTTCATAAGATGAAATTTTCAATCAACACCAACGGTCTGAGAAAATACTACACCCCCGCCCAAATCGTTCAGGAGTGCCTGAAAGCCGGTGTCGACGGCATTGAATGGGGTCTCAACGGCATCGGCACCGCAGAAAAAGATGCCGCCGAAATGCGGAAAGTCACTGAAGACGCAGGACTTGAGATCCTCTCTTATATCAATGCAGGGATCCTCTGGAAAACCGATGAGATCCGCCGCTGGAGCGAAGCCGTCCTTGCCGGAGGCGGAAAAATCCTGCGCGTTGCCCATCCCTGGTTCGCCTGGGACTACAACGAATCACTCCACCAGCCTGATGACTTTATGACGCTGGTTGAAAAGTCTAAAGAGGGTCTGGCAAAACTTATGGAGCTTGGCAAAGAGTACAAGATCCGTTACGTTCTTGAAACCCACAAAGGCTCCTGTTTCGCCTCTCCTCTGATGGTTCCTCTGGCGCTCAAAGAGTTTGATCCCCGCTACTGCGGCGTGATCTACGATCCCGCCAACGCGGTGCTTGAGGGATTTGTCCTGCCCCGGATCGCCGTTGAAGTGATGAAAGAGTACATCGCCTATATCCACACCAAAAATCTGATGTTCAAAGAGGGCAAAACTCCCGACGGACGCACAAAACTTGACTATGAAAGACGCACCCTTGACAAGGGCGCCGTGGACTATGTGGAACTGATGTTCGCCCTGAAACTCCACAACTGGGACGGCTGGTTCTCTTTTGAAGAGTTCGTCTCCCAGGATCCCGCGCTGGTGGCAGATGAGGTCAAAAAAGGCATTGAACACCTGAAATGGTGCCGTCAGGAGTCCAAAAACTCTCTTGAAACACCTTTCCTCCACTTCAACTACTGAACAAATTTTTCCAAAGGATCGCCCCCATGAAAAAAACATTGCTGCTTATCAGTGCCTTTGCACTTTTTGCTCTTTCCGCAGCTGAATTGAAGGTGGACTTCAACGCCGCCTCCCCCTGGAAAACCATGCGGAACCACTCCCACCGGGTGAAGTTTGAAACCAAGGAATTCAAAGGGAAAAAGGCCACCGTCGTCACCCTTGCCAACGAAGTCAAAACAGGGGACACCGCTTTCTGCCTTGCCACTGATTTTTTCAGCGTCAAAGATAAAAAAATTGTCAAAGTGAAATTTTCCTTTCTCGCCGCCAAAGGGATGCAGGACTTCAAAGGAGGCGGCTACTGGAACAATTCAGTACGCTTCTATGACAGCGCCAAAAAGGAGATCCTTCCCGAAGCGCACATCATCCTGCCCCCTGCCACCGGCGCCTATCAGGAAGTCACTCAGGAATTTCATGTCCCCGCCAAAGCGGTCACAGCACTTCTCCACTTCGGCTTTGACAATCCCAATATCACCAAGAACAACATCTTTGCCATTACCGATGTTGTCATAACCTACTGACGGCAGCGTCATTTTTTCCGGAGATCCTTTATGAAAGTAATGCTTGTTACCGACCTGGAAGGTGTGGCAGGAGTCCTCGACTTTGAGAACTGGTGTTCCATTGACTCCCTCTATTACGACAAGGCAAAAAAACTGCTGACTCTTGAAACCAACGCCGTCATAGAGGGATTCTTTGAGGGCGGCGCCACTGAAATCCGGGTGGTGGACGGTCACGGTTACGGCGCCATCGATCCGGAACTGCTGGATGAAAGAGTGGAGCTTCAGCGGGGGGCCGCCTCACCTGTCTGGCCATTTACTCTTGATGACTCTTTTGACTCCATAGGCTGGGTGGGGCAGCACGCCATGTCACGGACGCCTTTCAGCCATATCAGCCACACTGGGACCTTTGATGTCTTTGAGGCGACTGTCAACGGCATCCCGGTGGGGGAATTCGGTGAATTTGCCTTCTGCGCCGCCGAACTGGGCGTTTCTGTGATCTTCGCAGCCGGTGAAGAGGCCTTTACCAGAGAGGCTGCCGCTCTGGCGGAAAATGCGGTCACTGTGGCTGTCAAACGGGGGTGCAACAGTGAGGAGGGCCTTGATGAGGTGACTTCTGAAGTTTACAGCCGTTCAAAACTTTCTGCCATACACCTTTCGCCTGCCCGGGCGCGTGAAATGCTCCGTGCCGGAGCAAAGCGGGCGGCGGAAATGTTCCGTAGCGATCCCGGAGTATTCCGGATGCCTCAGCTCAAAGCGCCCTATGAGATCATCACCCGCTTCAGAAAGTCCGAAAAAAATCCGGCTCTTCCTGCTGTTCTCTACCGCCGCCATGAAACAAGTTTCATCGGTGCCATGAACGCCCCCTCTACCACAGAATAAAAAGGGATACAAAAAAGCTGTTCCGCTTAAAAGTCGGTGATGTGACCCCAAAAATTTGGACGGGTTAAATTATGTGGAATGGGTTCGGTATTTTACCGGGCTCATTCCTTTTAATGTTAAAGATACTCTTTCGTTATTGAAATAGCAAATGTATTCTTCAAGTTTTTGCTTGAAATCTTCAACGGAAGCAAATGTTTCACCGAAGAACATTTCAGTTTTCAATCTTCCAAAGAAATTCTCCATTACACTATTATCC
>JAGBWB010000326.1 GCA_017629975.1 Lentisphaeria bacterium | reverse complement strand
CATGCGGAAACACTGCTTGTAGAGGAGTTTGTTTCCGGCGTGGAGCTGACCGTCCCCGTTGTTGACGGCAAAGCTCTTGATGCCATTGAGATCCGCGCTCCCCACGGATTTTATGATTATGATGCCAAGTATCTCTATAAAAACGGACATACAGAGTATTTGTGTCCGCCTCAGAATGTGGCTCAGGATGTCATTGAACGCGCCCGGCAGATCGCTGTTGATTTTTACCGCTTCGCCGGGGCAAGAGATCTGCTCAGAGTTGACTTCATTGTCAATGCCGGGGGCGTCCCGCTGGTTCTGGAAGGCAATAATTTGCCCGGATTCACCGCCACAAGTCTGGTTCCCAAGGCCGCCGCCGCCGCCGGGATCAGCTTTGAGCGGCTCACCTCTTCCATGATCCGCGCCGCGCTGCTGCGCCGGGCGGAAAATCCTTTGAGTGCCCCCTGCTGCGGCGGAAATAAAAAGGATACGCAAAAAGTGAATCCTGTTCTTCTGACATGCAACCGCTGGCTTTTCAGAGTCATATTGCTGCTCAACGCCCTGTTTCTGGTTGTTATCGGAGTAAATCTTGCTCAGGCAGGAATTGCCGGATGGCCCCTTTTCGTTGCCGCAGTTCTGCTGCTGGCTGTTGAACCTGTTGTTTTATGGTTGAGGAGTTTGGAACAATGAAAAAATTATGTGTGCTGCTTTTTCTTGCTCTCGCAGCGGTCATGGGAACAGGATTCCTGAAAATCGGGAGTCCCGCGCCTGAGTTCGGCAAAGGTGTCTGGACAAAAGGCAGGAAAGTTACCCTTGCTTCTTTCAAAGGCAAGCAGATGGTCGCCATTCTTTTCTGGAAACCGGAGCACTCCAGCGCTCTTGCCATGCAGGCATTCAGCCGTTTTGCCCACCAGGTGCAGCGTGACCCCGTGGCATGTGTGGCTGTGGCTGAGGGGACTTTGCAGAATATTGTCAAATTCCCACTGGTCCGCCAGCTGGGAACAATTCCCCTTATGGTTGACAGCAGCAAGAGCAACTTCAATCTCTTCCTCAGAGCTGAAAACCGTCTGCCCATGGCGGTTTTGATCGGCAAAGACGGAAAACTTCTCTGGCGCGGAAATCCCTCCCGGATCCCGGTTGTTATCAATGATATCGCAAAGGGAAAATACGATCAGAAAAAAATCATCGGTGATGATGATTTCAACGCCGCTTTTACCGGGATGATCGTTAAAAATGACTATAAGAGCGCTCTGGCACTTCTGGAAAAAGAGCTCTCCCGTCCCGGCGTCAACCCCAAAGAGATCGTCTCTCTTCAGGTGGGGATCCATTACCGGCGTCTCAATTCTGTGCAGGGGGCCCTTGCGGCGATCCACAGCGCCCAGAAAAGATATCCTCTTGATCCGGGATTTTACGAGATGGAGCTGAAAATGCTGGAACTGGGACATCTGGAAAGCAAATCCGGCGAGTTCTATTTCCGCTTGACCTCCATTTTCAAAAATCATCCCAGAGTTCTGCTCAAATTTGTGACCGCCGAACTGAACCGTCCCTTTGCGAAAATGAATCCCGCAAATATCTACACTGTGGCAAGAGCTGCCGCCAATGCTGGCAAATACAGCAGCAAAAGGGAAAAGGGCAGGGCGATGCTCTATTATGCTCAGAGCCTCTACTGTCTGGGCAGAGTGGATCTTGCTTTGCAGACGGCTGAAGAGTCTCTCAAATATCTTAAAGGGGAAAAAGAGTACAAGCAGGCCACTGAAATCAGCGGATTTTACCGGAAACTTGCCGCATTTTCGCCGAAGATCAAAAAGTGAGTTTTTTACAGATCAAGTCCCTCCGCATTCATGAAAAAATGCCTTTGTTTACCTCTTTTGAGCGATTTTATCTTGGAGAGAACCGCATTATGATCTTGCTTGGAAATAAAAATTAAGGAGAAAACAGTATGAGAAAAACAGCATTTCTGCTCCTTTGTTGGATGAGTGCGGTTTTGAGCGGAGCAACCTATTACGTTTCACCCGCAGGCAGTGACAAAAATCCCGGAACAGACCCTGCCAGACCTGCCAAAAGCATCAACCGGATCTTGCAGAAGACCAAGTCCGGTGATACAGTGATGCTTAAAGGCGGTATCTACCGCGAACAAATCTCAATGGAGTGGGCAAACAAAAATCCCAACCCCATCACGATCAAAGCCTTTCCCGATGAGACGCCTGTTATTTCATGGGGATGGCGGGTCAAAGGCTGGGAGAAACTTGCCAACGGTCTTATGGTTGCGGACTTCCCCTATGCCGTCTGTGACATCTGGCAGAAAATCACCCTTGACCGTTATCTGAAAGTTGACTCTATGGAGCTGCTCCAGCGTCAGCCCGGCGCTTTCCTGCAGGATCCCGGCAACGGAAAAATTTATCTCAATCCCCTGGATGGTTCCTGGCACAAGGATCCTGAAAGTGCAGGATTCATTGCTGTTCCTTATGCGGGCAGGGTACGCCCCCCCTCCTGGAAGGCTGAAAGTTTGAACCGCCGGCCCGGAATGAACCTTGTGGGACATAATATCCATGTTGACGGTCTTTCCTTTGAGTTCCATCCCGCCAAAGGTTTTTATCTCCGCGGCCGTCAGAAAGGACTTTTTTACGGTTCAGGTTCCATTCGCAACTGCTGTGCAGTCGGTACGACCTGCGGACTTTCCACAGGCTGGTATGTGGATGGTGTCACCTTTGAAAACTGCGTTTCCATCCGCAACAGCGGTGCCGGGTTACATACAGGCGGTGCTATCAAAAATATCCGGATCATCAATAACTTTCTGCTCAACAACGGTTCCAGTCTGCCCTTTTACGGCAACTATACCGCAGGCAGCGGCAACGTTTACAATCTTGCTCACTACGGCGGCAGTGATGCAGCCTTTGTGGATGTCATCAACAATAAAGTCATTTCAGTTGACAAATCCCGCAGCGGCGGCGTGATGCGTTATAAACCCGGTATCAGAAAACATACCAACCATCTGAACAACCTCTATCTCGGCGGCGGCGTCACTCTTTACTCTGTCCCCGGCAGTACCGCTTCTATCAGAAACAATTCAGTTCTGCCTGGCATCTTCAACTTCACCGTTCCTAATACCGGGGAAAAATACACCCCTGACATGAAGGACAATCTGGAACTCAGACCCCGTGCCCAGCTGAAAAAAGCCCGTTTTGTCAATCCCGAAAAATTGGATTACCGTCTGCTGCCCGACTCCAAATATCTGGGCAAAGGTTTTGCTCCTGCGGCAGCACCTGTCTGGTTTGTGAAACCCGGCAGCAAAGGCGGGAACGGCAGACCGCCGGAAAAACCTCTTTCCTCTCTTGCTGAACT
>JAGBWB010000026.1 GCA_017629975.1 Lentisphaeria bacterium | reverse complement strand
ATTCCCCGCTACCAGACCATGCGCGGCAACTATGTTGAACGCCGCTTCGGCTGGGATACCCACGGACTCCCCATTGAAGCTCTGGCTCAGGATGCTCTGGGCATCAGCGGCGCCCACGAGATCAAAAAGTTCGGCGTTGACAAGTTCAACGAACAGTGCCGCTCCATGGTGCTGCGTTATGTGGGTGAATGGCGCAAAACGGTGACCCGTATGGGCCGCTGGGTTGACTTTGACAACGACTACAAGACCATGAATCCCGGATTCATGGAGACCATCTGGTGGATCTTCAAACAGCTGTGGGATCAGGGCAGGATCTACAAATCCTACCGGATCATGCCTTACTCCTGGAAACTTTCCACTCCCCTTTCCAACTTTGAAGCGGGCAGCAACTACAAAGACGTTCAGGATCCTGCCATCACCGTCCGCACCAGAGTCCTCTCAGGCGCCGATGCCGCCTGGGGCGATACCTATCTTCTGGTCTGGACCACCACCCCCTGGACTCTGCCCGAAAACCTTGCCATCTGTGCCGGTCCCGATGTGGACTATGCCATCGTCCGCGACCTGACCGATGAGAAAAAGAGCTGCTATGTCATGGCAAAGGCGCGTATTTCCACCCTCTTCAAGAAAGAGGAACAGTATGAGATCGTTGCCGAACTCAAAGGTACCGACCTCAAGGGCTGGGAATACGAACCCCTCTTCCCCTACTTTGCCGACTTCAAAGCCGAGGGTTGTTTCCGCGTCCTCAATGACGGATATGTGAGCACCGACGACGGTGTGGGACTTGTCCACATCGCTCCTGCCTACGGTGAAGACGACTTCCGCGTCTGCCGCGAAGCAGGCATCAACTGCATCGCCGATCCTCTGGATGTCTCCTGCAACTTCACAGACAAGCTGCCGGAGTATCAGGGACGCTTCTGCAAGGATTGCGACAAGGATATCATCCAGCGCCTGAAATCTGAGGGAAAACTTGTCCATCAGGCCACCATTAAGCACTCCTATCCTTTCTGCGACCGTACCGATACCCCTCTGATCTACCGCGCCATTGAAGCATGGTATGTCCGGGTGGAGGATCTCCATGAACGCCTTGCCAACGGCAACAAAGATGTGCGCTGGCAGCCCGACTATGTGGGGGGCAAACGCTTCACCAACTGGCTCCTCAACGCCCGCGACTGGAACATCAGCCGCAACCGTTTCTGGGGTTCCTGCATCCCTGTGTGGATCAATGATGAAGATCCCTCTGACTGCATCTGCGTGGGCAGCGTTGAGGAACTTGAGAAACTTTCCGGCGTGAAAGTCACCGATCTTCACAAGCACTACGTTGACAAGGTGGTCATTCAGAAAGATGGCAAAACCTATCACCGCACCCCCGAAGTGCTGGACTGCTGGTTTGAATCAGGCGCCATGCCCTACGCCCAGCAGCACTATCCCTTTGAGAACAAGGAACGCTTTGAGAAGAACTTCCCCGCCGACTTCATCGCCGAAGGTCTTGACCAGACCCGGGGATGGTTCTACACCCTTATGGTGCTGGGTGTCTGCCTCTTTGACAAGTCACCTTACAGAAACGTGGTGGTCAACGGTCTGATCCTTGCTGAAGACGGCAAGAAGATGTCCAAACGCCTGAAAAACTATCCCGACCCCAACGAAGTGATGGAGCGCTGCGGTGCCGACGCCCTGCGTCTTTTCCTGCTGGGTTCCCCTGTGGTGCGTGCGGAAGACTTGCGTTTCTCTGAGGCAGGAGTCCGTGAAGTGCTCCGCGAGGTGATGATCCCCATGTGGAACGCCCTTTCATTCTTCACCACCTATGCCAATGTGGATGGTTACACTCCTGCTTCCGGCGAAGTCCAGCCTCCCGCCAACCCCGCCAACGTCCTTGACCGCTGGATCCTCAGCTCCTGCGCCAGCATGATGGCGGAACTGCGGACTGAGCTTGACAACTACAATCTTCAGAAAGCCGCCAACCGTTATTCCCAGTTCATTGACGATCTGACCAACTGGTATATCCGCCGCAGCCGCCGCCGCTTCTGGAAGAGCGACTCCGACAGCGACAAGCGCGAGGCTTACCAGACTCTGCACTATGTGCTGCTGGTCTTTGCCAAGGCTGCCGCCCCCTTCATCCCCCTCACCACCGAGGCTATTTATCAGGTGCTGAAAACTGAAGGAATGCCTGAATCAGTCCACCTCTGCGACTATCCTGAAGTGATGGTGGCAAGAGATCCTGAACTTGAGCGCCAGATGGCTCTGACCCAGACTGCTGTTTCCAACGGCCGTTTCCTGCGTACTGCCAACAACCTCAAGGTGCGTCAGCCCCTGAGCAAGGCGGTCATCGCCGCGCCCGACGCTGAAGCTCAGAAACTTCTGGCTCAGACCGTTGACATCATCGCTGAAGAGCTGAATGTGAAAAACGTTGAGTTCTGCGACGATGAGGAACAGCTTGTGAAGCGTTCATGCAAAGCCAACTTCAAGGCTCTGGGCGCCCGTCTGGGCGGCCAGATGAAAGCCGCCGCCGCCCGTATTGCCGCTCTGAGCGGAAAAGAGATCGGCAGCATCCTTGCCGGAAACGCTCTCTCTCTTGAACTCCCCGACGGCAGAACCGAAGAGATCACCGCCGCGGATCTGGTGATCCAGCGCGAAGAGCTCCCCGGCATGGTTGCCGCAAGCGAAGGGGGTGTTACCATCGCTCTGAGTACTGAGCTGACTCCCGAACTCATCGCCGAAGGTTTCGCCCGCGAACTGGTGAGCAAGATCCAGAACCTCCGCAAGGAGCGGAACTTTGAAGTCACCGACAGAATCAATGTCGCCTATGATGCTCCTGCTGAAGTTCAGGCAGCTCTTGTGAGCTTCAAAGAATACATCAGCACCGAAGTGCTGGCGGCATCTTTCGGCCCCGGCGCCGGCGACACTGAACTGGATGTCAACGGAACCCGGGTCATGATCGCCGTTGCCAAGGCTGAATAAGATATGGGAAAACGCGCCCGGGCAGGGATGTTCCTTGCCCTGCTGCTTCTGGCGGCGGCAGGGATCATCTCCATGTATCAGGTGAGGAAAGAACGGAAGTACACTTCTTCTTTCCCCGCCATGGGCACTGTTGCAACCGTTACCTTATACACTGACGAAACCGACTTTCTCAATGCCCTCAGGGCCGTGCAGGAGTCTTTCGCTTTCGTCACCGCGCTGGCGGATTGCAGAGATCCCCGAAGTGAGCTTGCCCGTCTCAATAAAGAGGCGGCGCAAGCTCCTTTTGTCTGTTCCCCTGCCATGTGGGAGATCCTGACGGAATCCCGTCTGGCTTACAAACTTTCAGAGGGGGCTTTTGATATTTCCGTCAAACCCCTTATGGATCACTGGGGATTCTACCGTAAAAAGCTGAAGAAGATCCCCCCTGTTTCCGAAACAGCGGAAATTAAAAAACGCACCGGACTTGACAAAGTGATCTTTGATGACCGTCATCATACGGTCCGTTTCCCCGGCGCAGGTTTCGCCTTTGATCTGGGGGGGATCGCCAAAGGGTACGCCATTGAACTTGCCGCCGGAAAGCTCATTGAACGGGGCGTTACAAGAGGCGTCATTGATTTGGGAGGGAACCTGAGGCTTCTGCCTGATCCGCCCCCCGGTAAGAAATTTTACAGTATCGGTATCCGCCGCCCCGACCGCAAAAAGGGGGGCGTTATGCCTGAAGTGCTTCAGCTGAAAGGGAATACGGCTGTTTCAAGCTCCGGGGATTACGAGCGCTTTGTGATCCTTGAGGGGAAGAAATTCGGGCACATTATAGATCCCGCAACGGGGAACCCTGCTCCGGGGGAGAGGGCTGTCACTGCCGCAGCCGGCTCCGGGACCCGCTCAGACTGGCTTTCAACCGCTGTTTATCTGCGGGGAAGAAAGATGGCTGATAAACTGAAAAAACAATTGCCTCAAACACAATTTTTCATCATAGAGAAAGAGAAGTATTGACCATGAAAAGATTTCTGACGACTTTCCTTTTTGCCGCCCTCATCAGTGCGGCAGCCGGTGCCGAGTACGCAAAAAATCTCAATTACAGGATCATCATTCCCGACAAGGCAAGCGCCATTGAGAAAGCCGCGGCAGCTGAACTGAAGCTCCATCTTGCAAAGAGCTTTACCAAAGCTGTCAAACTCAACGGCAAAGTCCCCGCTCTCATCAGCTTTTATGTGGGGAACGTTGAGAAATCCCCCTTTGCCGGAGTCCGCAGCAAGGGAGAGTTCACTATCTTCCGCAAAGGTGAAAATTTTCTTCTCACCGGTGCAGATACCCCCAACGGAAATATCACGCGCCTGACCGATGACTGCGGAACATTCCACAGTGCCGCCTATTTCGCTCAGAAATATCTGAAAGTGAAAATTTTCATGCCGGGCGCTCAGGGGATCAAATACGCTTCAAATCCTGAGATCATCTTTTCCGGCGCAGAGGATAGCCCTGTGCCCTCATACAGTGTCCGCGGATTCCAGAGCGCGGGCAAAGGCGTGGCAAAGGACGAGGCTCTTCTCTACTTCAGACGCCGCCTGGGGAGCGTCCCCCGCTGGACCAGGAGCAATTACTATTACAAGTTCCTCAACAACTGGAACAAGCGCTTCAAGGACAGACCTGAACTTTTTGCCATGCACGAGGGACGCCGGGTCAATGAAAACTACCCCCGCCACTTCCCCTGCACCTCAAATCCCGCTGTGCTGGATCAGGTGGAAAAAGATATGGCTGAAGCCCTGAAAAAGCGTCCTTACATCTACTCCGTCCGTTTCTTTTCCGATGCCCCTGTCCGCAGCTGTTCCTGCGACAGATGCCGCAACTCCGCCGTGGGCAAGCTGGTGACTCCTGATGACCACAGCGAAACGGTTTACGCCTTTTTCTGCCAGATTGCCCGGAGAGTGCTGAAACACAAACAGGGACTTTATTTCCATATCCAGACCAAAGGCACTGTTTACTGCAATGTGCCCAAAACCGAGAAACTCCCCCCCAATACGGTGATCTCTGTGCTCACAGGACATTTTCTGCCTCAGGATTACAACAAGATGCGCGCCCTCTGCGACAGCTGGCGCAAGGCGGGGGCAAAGGTGCTGGTTTATACCTACCCCCGTGCTCCTGAGATGAGAGATTATCCTCTGATGAACCCCCACCGCATTGCAGAGTATTACAAGAATTTCAAGGGCGCCGCCGAGGGCAGCAACTTCGCTGAGGGACGCTCCAAGGTGCCTTACTCTTTCAGCGCTCTCAACACCTATATCCACAGTGCCGTCATGTTTGACACAAGTGTTGATGCGGACAAACTCATTGATGAATTCTGTTCCCTTGCCGCACCCAAGTGCAGCGCTGAACTGAAAAAATTCTACACTGCCATGGAAAAACTTCTTGAGGGTGCCGGGTTCCGTGATGATCCCCGTTTCAACTGCTACGCTTTTGAACGGCTCGCCGCTCCCCGGGAGCTTCTGAAGAAAACTCTTGCCAAAGATCCTGCAAATCCCTTCCTCAAGCAGCTGAGCGCCGACTTTGAGAACTTTGTGGGCGTCGTTGCCAAAACCGCCGTTGCAGTGAAAAAATACAATGAGATGCTCAAGGCCCACGATGCCGCCGCTGCAAAACGGAAACTTGTGAAACTTTCTGAAAAAGCTGTTTCGTTCCCCCTGGTTCCCATGAAAGTCTGTGAAAATTTCCAGGAAAGTCTCGCTTCCATCTCTCAGGTGAAAGAGAACTTCAAGTTCAAAGTTTTCTGCAAAGAAAATCAGATCAGCCATATCGATGTCCGCTGCACCGAGAACCATACCGGAGTCATCTGGGGCGATGATACAGCAGAACTTTTCTTTTCTGCTCCCGGCGCCTCTTATCCCTATATCCATATTGCCATCAACGCCAAAGGGATCTACCGTGTCCAGCTGAATTCAGCTCCCAAGGTGTCAGAGGAGCTTCACTCTTTCAACTTCAGGACCGCAGGTAAGATCGGTAAAGATGGGTGGAGCGTTGAGGGCGAGATACCTTTGAAACAGCTTTCAGCAGTGCTCAAAGGCAAAAAAACAGATCTTGCCGTGACCCGCAGCCGCACTGTTACCGGCAAGCGTCAGGCACAGCTGAGTTCAGTTCAGCGCACAGCCGCGGCGGGATTCCACGACCCCGGAAACAGATTTACTGTTGAGTTCCGGTGAAAAGCTGAGATTTGATAGAAAGTCCATATAAAGAGTAATTTTTTACTGGCAAAAAATGGATTGACAGAGTATATTTACTGAGCTGTTCATTCAACACTAATATGATCTAAGGAGAAGAGAATGAAAAAAGAACTTCGTCTGGGTGTTATCGGCTGTACCAGCCGCGGAACTCTTGCAGACAATGCACACAAGCCTGAGGATGGAGTCCGGATCGTTGCCGGTGCCGATATCTATCCTGATGCCCGTGAACTTTTTCTGAAACGCTATGAAGAAAAATTCCAGTGCAAACCCAATGTCTACGAAGATTACAGAGAGATGATCGAGAAAGAAAATCTGGACGGCGTCTTTGTGACCGCTCCCGACTTTCTTCATGAAGAGATGGGTGTCTTTGCTCTTGAGCACAAAGTCCCTGTCTATATGGAAAAACCCCTTGCCATCACCCTTGCCGGAGCTGACCGCGTCCTTGAAGCCGCCTACCGCAACCGCACCAAACTTGTTGTGGGCCACAACATGCGCTACATGGACTTCACCCGCAAGATGAAACAGCTCATCGACGCAGGCGAGATCGGCGAAGTCAAGACCATCTGGTGCCGTCACTTCATCTGCTACGGCGGCGACGCCTACTTCAAAGACTGGCACGCCGCTGAGCGTTATGCCAACACCTTGCTGCTCCAGAAGGGCGCTCATGACATTGACGTCATCCACTGGCTTGCCAACGGATTTTCCTCCCGTGTCCACGGTATGGGCAATCTGACCGTTTATGACAAGCTCCCCCGCCGTGATGTTTCCCAGAAGCGGATCCCCTACACCAAAGTTGCCGCCTGGTCCGATGCCAACTGGCCCCCGGAAAAAACCGGCGGATACTATCCTGAAATCGAGGTCAACGATCTGAACATGATCCAGATGACTCTTGACAACGGCGTTCTTGCCTGCTATCTCCAGTGCCACTACGCACCTGACAGCTGCCGCAACTACACCGTCATCGGTACTAAAGGACGCCTTGAAAACCACGGCGGCAGCGAGATCCAGCTCTGGAACAACCGTGAGTGCAAGTACCGCATTCTGGGTGACAACACCTACCGTATGCCCACCACTGTGGGCGGACACGGCGGTGCCGATCCCCGTATCGTTCAGAGCTTTGTTGACGCTCTGCGCGGTGAGTACGATGTGTGGTCCACTCCTCAGGCTGCCTGTTACAGTGTTGCCGCCGGATGCGCCGGTGCTGACTCCATGCGTCAGGGCAACTGCCCCATTGACATTCCCAGACTTCCTGATTATCTGGAAAACTTTGACTTTGCAAGAGCAACTGAAAAGGAGAACATCTGATGCGTATTCTTGTTACCGGAGGCTCCGGTTTTATCGGCAGCCATATTGTGGAGCATTTTCAGGGAAAAGCCGAGATCCGCGTGCTGGATAACTTGCGCAGCGGCCACAGAGAGAACCTTAACGGCTTTGATGTGGATTTCCGTCTGGGCGACATCTGCGACCGCAAGGCGGTGGATGAAGCCATGGAAGGTGTGGACTATGTGTTCCACCTTGCCGCTATGATCAGTGTTCCTGAATCCATGACCAAGATCGCCGAGTGCATCCAGATCAACAATCTGGGTATGCTCAACGTTCTGGAATCCGCCGCCGCTCACGGCGTGAAGAAGCTCTGCTTCAGCACCTCTGCCGCCATCTACGGCGACAACCCCGTGATGCCCAAGGTGGAAACCATGTTCCCCGAACCCAAGAGTCCCTACGCCATCACCAAACTGGATGGCGAATACTACTGCAACATGTTCACCAAAGAGGGGAAACTTCAGACCGCCTGTCTGCGTTACTTCAACGTCTTCGGACCCCGTCAGGATCCCAAGAGCGCCTATGCCGCCGCAGTGCCGATTTTCATCGCCAAGGCTCTTGCCAATGAAGATCTGACCATCTTCGGCGACGGCGAACAGACCCGCGACTTCATCTTTGTGAAAGACATCGTTGCGGCAAATGCTTTCTTTGCCATGAACGATCACACCGGAGTCCACAACATCGCCAACGGCGGAAAAATTTCCATCAACGATCTTGCCAACGAAATCATCCGTCTTACCGGATCCAAATCCAAGATCATCCACAAAGAGGTACGTGCAGGCGATGTGAAGCACTCAAGAGCCTCCATCGACAAGCTGACCGCCACCGGCTTCAAGCCCTCCTTCAGCTTCTCTGACGGCCTTGCCGCCACTGTTGAAGCCTACAAAAAGGCAATGGGCAAATAAAGTTATATCATAACACAAAAAAACGCAGGTGTAAAAACCTGCGTTTTTTTGTGCCCTCTTTCTGCGTTTTCTTCTATCGCCCGGGAGAAGAGAAAGGCTCCGGGGAGCAGAGCGAGGCTGCGGTCAGGAAAGAAAACTGCCGGGGCAGACAACTTCAAGAGCTTGGAAATTTAAAAATGCAAAACCCCGGAAATTTCTTTCCGGGGTTTCAAATTCAAGCTTTAACAGCTCAACTCATTAGAGAGTGATGCTGCCGCTGCTGCCATGACGGAGCTGGTTGGGTTTGATATAACCGCTATTCTTGGAACCGAGACCATCTTTAGCAGTTGCAGCGTGGGGATAACCGGCATTGGCAGGGCTGAACCAGCCGACGCCGTTGAAACCGGTGACATGACCACCCTGGAAGAGGATGTTACCAAAGTTGGTGTGGTTGGAGTTACCGCCGTTGGACATGGAAGCACCAGTGAAAGAGGTGTCAGTGTACTCAGTACCGGCAAGGTCAGCGGCGATACCGGAGTCAGCGCGGCCGTAGGTCTGGCTGTCGCCTTCGATCATACCCAGGTTGGAGGCATAGCTCAGGTTGGGAGTGGTGGCGGCGGTATCAGCTTTGCCCAGATATTTCAGGGAGTTGGAACCGGAACCGGTAGCGGTGATGGAGCTGGGGCAGGTAAAGACAGCGTAGTCGCTCAGGTAGTCATTACCGCGGAGGATTTCAAAGGATTCCCAACCCTGGGCAGTGTTGATCTGAGTGTTGCTGGTACCGATACGGGTGGGGATGGAGGGCAGCTTGCTGTCGGCATCGATGGAGTAGGATTTCAGAGCGGTACCGATCTGTTTCAGGTTGCTGGCGCAGTTGATGCGGCGGGCCTTTTCACGAGCCTGCTGCAGAGCGGGCAGAAGCATACCGGCCAGGATGGCGATGATGGCGATAACCACCAACAGTTCGATCAAAGTGAATTGTCTTTTCATACAATTCCGTCCTTTCTTTTTTGAATTTTTACTGTAAATCCTGCGTTGCAACGGAAAGACATCCCGTCTATTCTTT
>JAGBWB010000325.1 GCA_017629975.1 Lentisphaeria bacterium | reverse complement strand
TGCAAAAAAAAGGGGCGCTGCAAAACTTTGGGGGTTTTGCAACGCTCCTTTGATAAGCGTCAGGCTTGTTTTCAGTAACGGCTGTCGGCGTAGGCGACCCAGCCGCCTGCTTTCACAAGTTCCGCATCAAAGGGATCGATGGCAAACTTGTAGTTGCGGACGATCTTGCCGTTGTCAAGGGTCAGAGTGTGCTTCTCAAGATCGGTCTCAAGGGTGGTTTCACCGGTGCCGAAGAGATCAAAGATCTCAGCGATGGTCTCAGCAGGCAGTTCAATGGCGAGCATACCGCAGTTGAACATGTTCTGTCTGAAAATACGGGCGAAGTTCTCAGCGATGACCACATTGATATCGTTTTCACCCAGCACCCAGGGGGCGTGTTCCCGTGAGGAGCCGCAGCCGAAGTTGGCGCGGGTGATGATGGCCTGATGGCCGGGCACGTCGCGCTTGGGATCAAATTCAGGGAGCAGCAGATCCTCCAGACAGTAGGGTTTCAGAGCCGCTTTGGTGGACTCATTGAGATATTTTGCGGGAATGATCTCGTCCGTGTTGATATCAGAACGGTCAAGAAACAATACTTTTCCATTAAAATTTTTCATGATTCAAGTTCATCCCTTGAAAAGTTCGGAGTTGACAATGGTTCCGGCGACGGCAGTGGCGGCGGCGGTGGCAGGACTCATCAGATGGACCATGCCTCCTTTGCCCATGCGTCCGGCAAAGTTGCGGTTGGTGGTTGAAGCGCAGACCTCTCCTGAAGCCAGCACGCCGTTGCTCATGCCGAGGCAGGCGCCGCAGGTGGGGTTGGTGACGCAGAAACCGGCATCCATGAAAATCTGGATGATCCCCTCAGCCAGAGCCTGCTTGAAGATGTCAGGGGTGGCAGGGGAAACGATGGCGCGGACCGTGGGGGCGATCTTTTTGCCCTTGAGGATCTGGGCGGCAACGCGCAAATCGCTCAAGCGTCCGTTGGTGCAGCTGCCGATGTAGACCTGATCCACTTTGGTTCCGGCGAGTTCGCGGACGCTTTTCACGCAGTCGGGCTTGTAGTTGAAAGTTGCCACAGGCTCAACAGTATTGCCGTCGATGGTCAGCACCTTTGAATATTCCGCATCTGCATCAGAGCGCCACTTGGCAAAGGCTTCAACGGCGCTTTCTTTGCTGCGGTATTCGTTCTGGATGAAGGGCCAGAGGTAATCCACAGTCACGGCGTCGGGATAGCAGACGCCGCAGGTGGCTCCGGCTTCAATGGCCATGTTGCACAATGTCATACGGCCTTCCATATCCATGTTGTCAATGACGGAGCCGGTAAATTCAAGGACCTGGTTGGTGGCGCCGTTGACGGTCAGTTCGCGGATGATGGTCAGGATCAGATCTTTGGGGTAGACGCCTTCGCGCAGAGCGCCTGTGACTTCCACTTTGATGGTGGCGGGTTCTTTGAAGGCGCAGACGCCTTTGAGGATCCCCACTTCAAGGTCGGTGGTGCCGATACCGGCGGCAAAGGCGCCGAAAGCACCGTGGGTGCAGGTGTGGGAGTCACCCATGATGACGGTGAATCCGGGACGGACAAATCCCTTTTCGGGGAAGATGGCATGGCAGACGCCGTTGGCGCCCACATCAAAGAAATCCTTGATGTCGTGGCGGCGCGCCCAGTCACGCAGAGTCTTGCCCTGCTCGGCAGTCTTGGAGTCCTTGGCAGGGGAGACGTGGTCGATGACGGCCTTGATCTTGTTGCAGTCAAAGACACGGTCGCGGTTGGTGGCGCAGAGATCGTTGATGGCGATGGGGGTGGTGATCTCGTGGCAGAAAACCCGGTCCAGTGAAAGGACCCGCACGCTTCCGGCGGGACGATCCACTTCGTGGGCGTCAAAAATCTTCTGTGTAATGGTTTTTCCCATGATCTGAAATAATCCTTTCTTCAAATATGAGCGAAAAAAACTTGAGAACCTTCTGCTTGAAAAAGAAGAGCGGTTCCCGTGTTATTTATATAATATAGCACAACTTTTCCGATTTATCAAGTATTCTGAATTTTCGGACGGGGCACGAGGAGCGCACACAGGGAGTTGAAAACCGCCATGGCTGCGGCGACGGCAAAAAGCGTTCCCACACCGAACTTGAGCCAGATCCAGCCCCCCACGGGGGCGGCGATGATGGAAATAAGATGGTTGATGGAAATTCCTGTGGACAAGGTGGAGGTCAATTCGTCCCGGTTGTCGGAAATATCTTTTACATAGAGATTTGTGGCAAGGGCGGTGGTGCTGATGATGGAGTCCAGCAGAAAGTTGGCTCCCACCACCCAGACGGCGATGTGCCGGGGAAAGAGGTGACTAGCGTATCCATAGAGCAGACAGACGAAAAAGAGGATCACTGTATCATAGATCATCACATTCCTGTAACCGATGCGGTCGGTGAGTTTCCCCACCAAAGGAGCGGCAAAGATGTTGATCCCGGCGCCCACGGCAAAAAGAACCGCCATGAGAGCTGTGTCAAAGTCATAGACCTTGATGAGCACAAAGGGGGCAAAGGTGAGAAAGATCTGTTTCCGGGCGCCGTAAAAGAGTTCAAGGGCGTAGAAGACCTTGTATTTCCAGTTGAAATAGAGTTTGGGACGCCGGGTGGGGGAGTCGGTGTTTTTGGGGATGCACATGGCGTACAAGCTGGCTCCGGCAAGCAAAGCGATGACCAGCCAGACCGCGTTATAGACCAGCACCTTGTCGGTGACGCCCATAAGGTTGACGGCGGCAAAGAAGATCCCTGCCACAATGAGGCTGCCCGCCACAGTACCCACGTTGACGGTTCCTGAAACAAGTCCCAGGGCGACACCCCCCTTGCCCGGAGCGGCGATCTCCATGGTCAGCGCCTGCCGGACGGGCATCATCAGGTGTTCACCGGCGCTCCAGATCATGATGAAAAGGATCACCCACATCTTATCGGCGGGGATCATCAGCGCCGCCACGCCGAGACAGGCGATGAGGGCGCCCATTTTCATCACCTTCCAGTTGCCCGCCTTGTGGAGCAGCGCCAGCATGAAAACAAGGAGCAGTCCCGGCATTTCCCGGAAGAACTCCAGCCATCCCCGTTCAAGTTCGGTGAAGTTGTAGATGTCGGTCAGAAAGTTGTTCACAACCGACTGGAAACATCCGAAAGCCACTCCCCAGAGGGCGACGCTCAGAAAAAAGGCGCCGGCGGCCCTGCCGGGAGGAAAAGCACTTTCAAGTTTGCTCTTGAAATTTGAGATCATAAAAAATTTCTCCTCATTAAGATTTAATGGTTTGCACGTTTCATAATATACTTCTGACAAGGCGTTTTTTCAATGGTTTGTAAAAATGCTCTTGACAAAAAGGGATTTATGTGCTATATTAGAAAATCGTCATACCGGATCGGGCCCCAATTCAACAGGCTTGACACCTGGTCCGGTGCAACAGAAACAAAAAAATATGAAAGGGATTGGTTATGCCAACCGCAAGTCGAGCAAAGCACAAATTCTGCCGCCGCGTCGGCCAGTGTATCTGG
>JAGBWB010000324.1 GCA_017629975.1 Lentisphaeria bacterium | reverse complement strand
TTTGATGGTGGCAGTCATTACCACAGGCAGAGCCGGTTCCGCTTTTGCCGCAGAAATCGGAACAATGAAGGTCAATGAAGAGCTTTTCGCCCTCAAAACATTGGGAATCTCCCCTGAATCCTTTCTTGTCACCCCGAAACTCATCGCCATGCTCATCGCCATGCCGCTCCTGACAGTTTTTGCTGATGCGGCAGGAGTCCTCGGCGGAGCAGCCGTCGGTATCACCTATATGGATATTCCTGCCGGAGCTTACATTGAGCGGACTTTCAATGTTCTGGAAGGAATGACTTTCATTCTGGGCGTTTTAAAAAGTGTTGTCTTCTCGGTTCTTATCACGCTGGCAGGCTGTTACTGCGGTTTTCAGGCAGCTGGCGACGCTCAGGGCGTCGGCAGAGGAGCCACCCAGGCTGTTGTAGCTTCTGTTTTTCTCGTAATCGTTGCTGACGCCATTCTCACATTGCTTTATTCACTTGCGGGGTACTGACAATGGAGCATAAAACAGCACTGACAGCAAAAGATCTGCTCCTCGGATATGACGGCAGAACTGTTCTTCATGATTTGAATTTCTCGGTCCGGGAAGGGGAAATTTTCGGTATCCTCGGAAACTCCGGATGCGGAAAAAGTACCTTGCTCAAACACCTGATCGGAATCTATCCCCCCGTCAGGGGCACCATTTCACTTCTGGGGGAAACACTTGATACTTCAGACAGTGAAGCCTACAAAAACCTCATGACCCGCATCGGTGTCACCTATCAGGGGGGCGCCCTCTTCGGCTCCATGACGGTTGCCGAAAATGTGGCGCTGCCTCTGGAACTCCACACAAACAAAAATGCTGCTGAGATCGCTGAAATCGTGAGAGAAAAACTCGCCCTTGTGGATCTGGCGGATTTCGGGGATTTTCTGCCGGGTGAACTCTCTGGCGGCATGAGGAAACGGGCAGGCTTGGCACGGGCTATCGCCCTTGAACCTAAACTGCTCTTTTTTGATGAACCCTCTGCCGGACTTGATCCGCTGGCAGCGGCAGATCTTGATAAACTGATCCTCTCAATGCGCGACACCCTCGGAGTTACCGTCGTGATCGTCACCCATGAGCTGGACAGTATTTTTGCCATTACGGATCGTGTTGTTATTATTGACAAAGCTGAAAAAACAATTGTTGCAGAAGGTGATCCGAGAAAATTAAAAAGTGGATCCGACAACTCTTTTGTCCGCAATTTTCTCAACCGCAACGGAATGAAAAGGGAGTTTTGAAACCATGGATAAAAGTAAAAAACGAGAGATGCTGGCAGGGGTATTCATTATATCCGGCATTGTCCTTCTTCTGGTTCTGCTGTTTTTTCTCGGATTATCAGACATATTTGCTCACAAAGTCATCATGCGGACCGGTTTCTCTGAATCCGTCCAGGGGTTGAGCCGGGGGTCCGCGGTAAAATACCGGGGCGTTCAGATCGGCAATGTCAAAAATATTTTCATTCTGGTTGATGAAAATATCATTCAGGTCGATATGGAAATAGATCCGAAATATTTTGCTGTCAACCGTCAGGGACACACATTCCCTGACAGAGAGTTCTATGCTTTTTTCAGAAACGAAATAAAAAACAAAGGTTTGCGGGCCCGTCTTGAAATGCTGGGGATCACCGGCATGAAATTCATTGACTTTGACTATTTTGCCAGGCCGGGTTCCACTGTTCCGAGTGCCCCCCGTTTCATTGGTCCCCGGGGAGTCATTTTCATTCCCGGCGTCACTTCACAGATGAAAGATATCACAGGAACATTGACCATGGCAGTGGATCGCCTTTCAAGGATCCGTTTTGAAAGGATCTCGGAACAGCTTGAAAACGCTTTGAGCGGTTTAGGACAACTTCTCAACTCTCAGGAAATACGTTCCACCATTGCCAGGATCAATGACACTGCGGAAAATCTGGAACAAAGCACCAGAGCCATTTCATCAGTCCTCAGCGAATCCCGTATCCAGGGGGTTGTCAAAAACCTTGAAGAGAATCTGACGGCATTGAACGAACTGCAAAAATCCATACTCTCCATTGCACAAGAGGCAAAAGTGCCGGAAACCACCGCTGTTCTGCGTCAATCCTTTGTGGATTTTTCAGAAAGCAGAAAAGAATTTGAGAACTCTTTACTGAAGCTCAATCAGGCTCTGGAGTCACTCCGGAGTCTGACCGATTATCTTTCAACAGATCCCGCCTCTTTGCTGCGGGGCAAGCAAAAAAAGCCAATCACTGAATAAAATGAATATTGACCCTGAAATTGCAAAGGCAACAGCAGAACTGCGCTTGACCTACCCCAACTACAACGTGGAAACTTATCAGTTTATTTCCGACGCCGTTGCCTACTCTGTCGGCAAGTTGCAGACACACCGTCATGTGTCTGCCCGTGAACTTCTTGAAGGCATCAGAGAATACGCCTTTACACAATACGGTGCTGTTGCCCCCCAGGTGCTCTGCCGCTTCGGCTTGCGGGCAGCCCGGAATGTTGGGGAAGTGGTCTATCTGCTTATCAGCGTCAAACTGCTTTCGGCATCGCCGGAAGACTCCCCTGAGGATTTTCATATCAATTTCCCCTGGGAAGAAGAGCTACCGGCATCTGCTGCCAGAGTTAAAGATCTTCCTTTCATAGACGCAAAGTAAAGGTAAAAAAATGAAACTTTTTTCCAATATATGTTCTTACGCCTGTTCCAACGGTCTGGGGATCCATGTTCTTCCCATGCCGGGGAGCGGTTCCATTGAACTCCAGTGTGCCGTCCGTACCGGAAGCATCCATGAAGGAGAAAATCTGGGATGCGGTCTTTCTCATTTTCTGGAACACATGCTTTTTCAGGGATGTTCCAAATTCCCCGGCCGCAGCGGAGCTGAAAAAATTGAACGGGCAGGCGGTTCTGTCAATGCTTACACCAGTTACGACAGAACGGTCTACTATCTGAGGGTTCCTGAGTCCCACAAGGATCTTGCAGTGGAACTGCTCTGTTCCATGATCCGTTTTCCGGAGTTGCCGGAAAAAAGATTTTGTGAAGAAAAAGATGTGATCCTCAGAGAGTGCGACCTTTACTTTGACTCCCCCGGAACAAAGATGTTTCTTACCGGATTTGAAGCTCTTTTCGGATCCCACCCGGCACGGGTGCCCATTATCGGACACAGAGATCTGATAGCCACTGTGACCCGCGACATGGCGGCGGCATATCATGCCCGCCGTTACACTCCGAACCGCTGCTTTTTTGCCGCCGTGGGAGCCATTGATCCGGAATGGCTTTTCAACAAAATCAATGAAGAACTGGGTGATTGGAAAAGAGGCGGACTTAATGAGAGCGCCCTGCCCGAAATCCCGGGCGCCCTTGCGCCCCGTTCCATTGAAACAGTTTTTCCCGATACCGTCTCCCAGCTGGGATTGCTCCTGCCTCCGGTTGCCCCCGGAGAAAACACTGCCGCAGAAGTCGTTTCCGGAATTCTTGCCGGCAGTACTGCGTCACGCCTGGTCAGGACTTTGGAACTTGAAAAAGAACTTGCCTTGAATGTGGATGCCGACATAGAAAGTTTCAGCGGTTTCAGTGTTCCCCTGATCAGCGCTGTCACAACTCCCGGCAAGTTGGACAAACTTGAGTCTGCCCTGCGGCGGGAACTTGAATCCGTCGCTTCAGGCGGAGTGACTGCCGATGAGCTGCGCCGTGAAAAAACGCAGCGTTATGCGGACCAGCTGCGCCAGATGTGTGTCCCTTCACATATCGCTTCTGCCATGGTTGACGGTGTCATGCTCAACTCCGATCCGGCATACGCCGCAGCCGCTCTGGACGCGCTTCAGAAACTTGAGTTGGAAGAAATCAGGAGTTTTGCGGCAAAAATGCTTGATTCAAAAAGTTTCCTCATGGTCAGACAGCGTCCGCAGCCTCCTGCTTCGCGGAAGGCTGCCGCCGTAAAAAAGATCGATATAGAGTCTTCAAAGACGCCTTCAGGGATCCAGCTCCTCAATGCCTCAGATCACAATGTGGAACTGGTGAGTTTTTCTCTGCTTCTTCCCGGAGGCGCCATCGCCGAAATTCCTGAAAAACGGGGAATTTCACACTGTATTGCCAACACATTGCTCAACGGCTGCGGCAAACGCAGTGAAAACCGTCTTGCGGCTACTTTGGACCGTTACGGCATGGATGTGAGTTTCACCACTGGCTTGAACACCTTTGCCGCTAAAATGAATGCGCCGCGTAAATATTTTTCAGACGCGTTCAAAGTCATGACTGAAATACTTGTCGCCCCCTCTTTCCCTGCCCTCCCTTTTGAACGTGAAAGAAAGCGGCAGCTGGAAAAATTCCGCCGCCGTCAGATGAAACCTGCCAAAGCTGCCTTCAGAGCAGGCTGCCTGGCACTTTTCGGTTCACATCCTTACGGCAGCGGTGAACACGGCACAGTAGAAAGTCTTCAGACCTTTACTCCGGAAATTGCCCGGACTTTCTGGGAAGAACTCTTTTCCACCAACAGCTGTATCATGGGTTTTGCCGGTGATATAGATGCTGAAACAGCCGCAGCAAGGGCAGAATACCTTGACAATGCCGCAAACTGGCAGCAGAAAAAGATGATTCTGCCGGAGCCGCCTGAATTCCCAGCAGAATCAAAAGTCATTGAACTCCCCATTGAAAGAGAGCAAACGGTCGTCATGAAACTTTTGGCGATCCCTCCCCTGAGAGGTGAAACAGGCATACTTTTTCACATGCTCAACATGGCTGAAAACGGTATGAATTCCAGGCTCTTTCAGAGAGTCCGTGAAGACAAGGGACTTGCCTACTCTGTCGGAACCAAAGCCGCAGGCGGATTCCATCCCGGCGTCTTTGCTTTCTCTGCCGCAACTCAGGCTGAAAAAATCGCCGATGTGGAAGAGTGTTTTGATGAAGAGATCAGCCGTCTTGCCTCTGAGGGAATTTCAGAAGAGGAATTCAACATGGCAAGAGACGCCATGCTTTTCCGCCTGGCAAGGGCCTCTGAATCCTCTCACGCCCTGGTTGAATTCACCATGCTGGATATGTTCTATGGGGAACCTGTCAACGCTCTTGAACAGCTCTCTCAAAAGCTCAAAG
>JAGBWB010000025.1 GCA_017629975.1 Lentisphaeria bacterium | reverse complement strand
TCGGTTGCGCCCCGGATGGCGGTTTCAATCCGTTCCATGTGGTCGGGCAGATAGTTGAAGTAGCCGGGGAAGGTGTACTGCTCATGGGTCTCAAGACTGAGGATCTCATGGTGCAGTGATTCAGCCTTGATCTCTGCAAGTTTCTGTACGATCTCTTCCGGTTTCCAGTAGTTGCAGATGATCATGCCATGAAGATAGAGCAGATCCTGGTCAAAGCTGTAAAGCATCTGTTCCTTTTCCAGATAGAGGCACTCCCGCAGATTCTGGAAGAATCCGATATCGCACAGATGGGCGGTTTTCTGCTTTTCCGTCAGAGAGGTCTTGGGGTTGATGAACTGACTGGTCATGACCCGGACACCCCGTTTCACCAGTTCTTCCATGCCGTCAGGGCGGATCATGGACCAGTGGGCAGCCACAGGGGGAATGAAACTCGCCTCCCCGGCAAAACGGCAGATCTCACTCTTGATAAGGTCATAGTCTGAGGCAAGTTTTTCCGCAGTTGCATTCTGATAAGGGCGGTCGGGGAACTCCGAGTAAGCGTGCCAGGACATTTTCAGCCAATCGGCGTTGTCGGCAAATTCCCCTTTGTAGCAGTCGGGCATGGATGAAAGTTCACAAGGTTCGTGGTCATTTCTGAAAAAGAGGTTCAATGTGAACTTTGTACCGTATTCATCGTGCATTTTTCTGAGGAACTTCAAATAGAACTGGTCAAAGAGAGATTTGGGCTTTGTCTTGATCAGTTCGGTCCAGAAGAAACTGTTGTCGTCTGTGAAAAAGTTGTACCGGGGAAAGGAGTCTTTGTCATAGACGACCCGGATGGAGTGGGTGACTTTGCCCAGAGTGTTTTCCGCTGTCATGGTGATCTCAGTCACCTTTTCGGAAACAGGCACGACGGCGGTGAAGTTGACTCCCAGACGCTGCGCTTCAACGCCGTTGACGGAAACCCGGGCGTCCTCATCGGCAATGCCCGACACAGGGAGCTGAAGGACACCGGAAACCACCTTGCCGTAGAATTTGTTGACAACGGTTCCGTTCCGCAGAGAAGTGATTTGATTCATATAATAACGACTCCTGTTATCAGTTGATTTCAGCAATGACCGTGGCGGGGATCTGAGTCACGCCGCCCGGATAGGGGAGAAAGTTCAGAGTCAGCAGAAACTCTTTGTCTGCGGGAAGTTTATTCAGGTTCACCAGATTGCAGACGGCGCTGACACCGGAGTCAAAGAGGCGCAGAAAGACGCCGTCCAGCCGGGGGCTTTCCCAGGAGTCCGAAAAGAGGAGCTTGACACCGTTTTTGATAAGATGATCCACCGCTTCAAGGGTGAGGTAGATCTTTCTTGCAGGCTGATATCCGTCGGCACGGTTGCCGAGGGCGTTGATGACGATCCACTTCTGCCACTCTCTGCCCGCCAGAGCTTTATCCAGATCGGCGGGGGTGATGCCGTATTCGTCGGCAGGGGGAGTGATCCTGAGCAGCAGCGCCTTTTGGCGGTAGCAGGAAAGAAGATCAAAATTCTGGGCGTTTTGACCGTCATCGGTTTCGGCGATGTGTCCGGGAAGATCCAGATAGGTGGTTTCCATGGAGCCGTGGCGGTAGTGATAGACCATGCCGGTGTAGGCGGTGCGGTCGGACTTGAGGGGGATCCGCTCAGTGAAGATGTGCGCCCTGTTGAAAGGCGCGGTCAGATTGATAAGTTCCATAATGAATCAAAGACCTTGTGGATTATTTTTTGTTCAGACCGCCGAAGCGGCGTTTTCTGCCGCCGAAACTTGCCAGCGCGTCAGCAAGGGTCTCTTCGGTGAAGTCGGGCCAGTAGGTGTCGGTGACATAAAATTCAGCATAAGAAAGCTCCCACAGCAGAAAGTTGCTCAGCCGCATTTCCCCGCCGGTGCGGATCAGCAGATCGGGATCGGGGATGTCGGGGGCGTAAAGGTAGGAGACGAAATCCGCCTCTGTCAGGGGCGTGGTGCGTTTTTCGGCAATGACTTTGTTGACCGCGTCCACGATTTCCGCTCTGCCGCCGTAGCTCAGGGCGATGTTGATGGTCAGTTTGTCATTCTTTTCGGTCTGTTTGATGGCGAACTCAAGAGCCATTCTTGAGGCGAGGGGAAGATCCCCGGTGCGTCCGATGGTGCGGAGCCGCACGCCGTCCCGCATCATATTGGGGAGTTCACTTTGGGCAAACTCCTGAATAAGTCCCATCAGGCAGCTGACTTCGGGTTCGGGGCGTTTCCAGTTTTCGGTGCTGAAAGCGTAAAGGGTCAGATATTTGATCCCGGCTTTCATGGCGGCTCTGGCTGCCACGCCGATTTGTCTGGCTCCTGCTTTGTGACCGTCGCTGCGTGTCAGACCTCTTTCTTCGGCCCAGCGGCCGTTGCCGTCCATAATTATGGCAAGATGATTGACCATTGTTTTTTACCTCCGGAAATGTAGTGTCGTTGTGATAATTTACCACAGAGGAATGGAAATTACAAGGAAGCAGGTCATTTTTTCGGGAATTTCAGGAATAATCCATGAATATTGAGTTGATAAACGGAGTTTGGAACATTATATTAACATGTGCGTTCTTTAATTATTCACAACAACAGTAAAGGAGAATTTTCTATGGACGATTTTTTCAAACAGATCTGGCAGATGATCGTTGACAGCCGCGTGCTGGCAGTGGTCGGTGCAGTGATCCTGCTCCTTGCAGGGTGGCTCATCGCCTCTCTTCTCGCCCGCAAGACCTCTTATCTGGTGCGGACCATTTCACCCCGCACCCCCATGCTCCCCGACGGCATCCCTGCACCCATGAGTCAGGCGGACAGCATCGCCGGAAAGGTGATCTATGTGATCATTATGATCTTCACCGTGCTGGGCTGTTTTTCCATTCTGAAACTTGAAGCCGCCGCAACGCCTTTGCAGGAGTTTATCTCTTCCATCGCCCGCTATGTTCCCAATATCGCAGGCGCCCTGCTCCTTGCGGTCATCGCCTGGATCGTTGCCGGTATCGTCAGGATCCTGACCCGGGCGGCTATGCTCAAGAGCCATCTTCACGAGAAACTTGCCGGACAGGGCAAAGGCAAAGATCCTGAGGCTGTGGCTGAATACACCGCCAAAACCATGTATTACACCGTCTTCCTTTTCTTCCTGCCCGCCATTCTCAACACCCTGAAGATCTACGGCATTACCGCACCTCTTCAGGCGATGTTTGAAAAAGTTCTCACCTACATCCCCAATCTCATCGCCGCCGGAGCGATCCTGCTTCTGGGACTCTGGGTGGCAGGGATCATCCGCCGGGCTGTGGCGGGACTTGTGGTGATTTCAAGACTTGACGCTTTCGGCGAAAAGATCGGTGTTTCCAAACTTTTCGGCAACGGCGGAATCGCCGCCATGGCGGGCGTGGTGAGCTATGTGCTTGTGGCGATCCCTGTGGTGATCTCTTCTCTGACCGCTCTCAAGATCGAAGCCCTTTCCAACTCCGTCACCGGATTTTTCAACAAGCTGCTCAATGCCGCAGGGGATATCATCGGCGCGGCGCTGCTGATCTTTGCCGCCATCCTTGCCGGCGGATTTGTCTCTGCTCTGGTCGCCCAGCTGGTGGCGGCGCTGGGCTTCGACCGTCTGATGGAGTCCATCTTGCGGAAGCGTTCTGAAAACAGCCTTCCTCCCTCAGCGGTGGTGGGTAAACTGACCTTTATCGTCATCGTGGTTCTGGCTGTGCTCAGCGCCTGTGAGATCCTCGGATTCAACCAGCTTGCCCAGCTGATCCGCACCTTTGCCGCTTTCGGCGGAAATATTCTGCTGAGCGTGGGTGTGCTGCTTCTCGGCATCTGGCTTTCCAATGTTGCCGCAGATGCTCTTGAGGGCAAATGTGAAAAGGTGCTTGTTTCCGTGGTGCGTATCGCGGTCATCATCTTCACCGCCGCCATTGCCATCGGCAACCTCAACATCGGAGACTCCATCGTTCAGATCGCTTTCACGTTGATCCTGGGTGCCGTCTGCGTAGCCGCCGCCGTCGCTTTCGGCGTGGGGGGCAGGGAAGCTGCCGCCAAACTGCTCAACGACTGGTCCGACAAGCTGCGCAAGTAAGTTTGCCGCTCAAAAGAGAGGGGACGCTTCGTTCCCTCTCTTTTTTATGGCCGGAAAAAAGACAAAAAAAATTCCCCGTCTTCTTTTTGATGAGAGACGGGGAACTTTTTCTTCAGCTTACCGGTGACGGTGCATCTTGGCCTCGCGGCGTTTGATTTCGCTGGGTTTCTCATAGTGTCTGCGGTTGCGCAGTTCCTTGAGGGTGCCTTCCTTGTCCAGTTTCTTTTTCAGACGACGGAGCGCGCGCTCAATAGGTTCACCTTTCTTTACGCGGATTTCAGTGTCCATGGCTTTTTCACCCCCTTTCAGTAATTTACAGTTGATATCTGTCTAATATACCACAGAAATATAAAAAGTCAAGAGAACCGCTCTTTAAAAGTCACATAATTTTTTTTGTCTGCTTATCTGGCAAGCATACGGCGCAGGGTATTTTTGAAAAGTTCCTCAAACTCCGGCATGACCCGGCAGAAACTTTTTACCTCGTATCCGTCGGGATCCCGCAGATCTTCTGCGGTGCCGATATAATAAAAGGTGTCGCCGCAATTGCCTGCAACGGCAAGTTTTTCATCCGGGATCAGACTCTGGGCGAAAAGCTGATACTCAATAAAGAGTTCACCGTTGAGAAAAAGGATCTTGGCATCACCGAGCTCAAGCATTTCCACAGCGTACTCTTCACCGTTGACCCTGCCGTAAGCGTCACCTGCGGCAAGGGCGGCGGCAACGGCGGGGGAGGCGGCGGCGCGTTCTGCCAGCTCCTCTTCTGAAAAGCGGCGCACCGGAAAGGGGAAAACTTCCCGTTTCCACTGGAACGAATCAGCTTTGACCAACTCCATGGAGCGGAGATTTTTCGTCACAGCGTCGGCAATGAGTTTACCGAAGTGAAGAATATTGCCTTCAAGGTCATCAAAACTGGAGTATTTCCCGGCGGTGATATTGCCGAAACAGCCGTTGAAGAGAGAATTTTGGATCTGCGGAAAGCGCTCTTTGAGCAATCTCATGGCCTCCCCCGGGGCGTCGGCGCTGAAGCGTTTGCCTTCGTTTGCCACCTGGGGATGGGTGGCATAGAAGCTCCAGGCGGCGATAAGACCGCCTTCAGCACCGAAAAATCCAAGTGTCCTGAGCATGGGATCTATGAGACCTGCGGGGGCGCTGCGGAGCTTTTCATCGGCGCAGCGGCTCCATCTGACGGCGATGCGTCCATCTTCTGTGAGGACGCGTCTGTTGGAGGCATAACCGTGGACGCAAGTCTCGCTCCAGCCGACGGAAGTGACTTCTGCAAGTTTTCCGGGGAGTGCAAGAACGGCATTTCTGACCAGAGTTTTCACCTTGTCAAACCAGCTCCAATCCAGAGGGATCTTCATCATTTCAGCCGCCTCAATGTTGATAAAAGGGGCATCATGCTGATGCAGACAGTGAAGAATGACCCTGTTAAAGGGGATCCCTGCTGCCCCGGCAAGCTCTCTGCGCCAGTCGTCGTGGGCGGAGCAGTACAAGCCGCCGTAATCAAGGGAGATCACAAGAGCGCTCCCCTTGTCATCCCGGATCAGAAACAGTCTGGCAAAAAGGGGATCTCTGGGAGGCTGGGGATTTGCCGGGGCGGCAAAGCCGATCCAGCCTTTTTCATCCGGGGTGACATCAATACAATCAAAAGCAATTTTCAACATGGTACGCTCTCTCTTTTATTTAACTCAACTGTTGAGCATAATATACACGGTGCAGCAGGATATTCAAGTTTTTTCCTGTGCAAAGTGTTAATTTTCAAAATTTACGGGAGTGCTGTGGAAATTTTGATGAAATGGTGCTATATTATGCAATTGCTGTGCATCATTCCCGTCGGTTCGGGAAAATTTTCAGTTATGCACCTTAATCAAAACAGGAGTTTTTTCGCTGTGGAAAAAAAAGATGAAGCCGACGTTCCATCTATCGACTGGGGGCGGGCAGATATGCTCATTGAGCTTGCCCTCAATGAAGATCTTGACACTGTGGGTGATGTGACCACCAATTCCATTATCCCCGAAGACATGGAAAGCCGTGCGGTCCTGCGCTGCAAATCCGACGGGACCATCGTTGCCGGACTGGCTATCGCTGAGAGAGTTTTCAAACTTGTGGAACCCCGACTTGAGTTCAAAGTCTTTGTGGAAGACGGTGAACTCTGTAATGCAGGCGACGAGATCGCCGCTGTTGAAGGTCCCGTCAGAGGTATTCTTACCGGTGAACGTACCGCTTTGAATTTCCTCCAGCGCTTGAGCGGTATCGCCACCACGACCAACCGCTACGCCAAAGCCCTTGAGGGTTCAAAAACCCAATTGCTTGATACACGCAAAACCACTCCCGGATACCGCAATCTGGAAAAATATGCTGTCGCTGTGGGCGGCGGCGCCAATCACCGCATGGGACTCTTTGACCGCGTGATGATCAAAGACAACCACAGAGAGCTTGCCGCTCTCGGCGGCGGGGAGAATGCCATTGCATGGGCAGTTGCTCAGGCAAGGGTCCACTACCCCGAACTTGAGATCGAGGTTGAGGCCGACACTGTGGAAGAAGCCGCTCAGGCTGCTGAAGCTGGCGTTGAGTACATCCTCCTTGACAACATGTCAAACGAAGAGATGGCAGAGGCTGTCAAAGTGATCGCCGGCAGAGCCAAAACAGAGGCTTCAGGCGGCATCACCATTGAAAGACTCCCTGAGATCGGACGCATCGGTGTGGACTTTGTCTCTTCCGGAGCTTTGACCCACTCCGTCAAATCCGCCGATATCTCTCTTGATATTGAAATGTGATTTCTCAACTCAAAAGGCTTGAAAAATGATCGCAAGACTCTCCGGAACACTGATTGAAAGTTCCTTTACCTCATGCGTCGTTGACTGCGGCGGCGTGGGGTACGAGGTGCAGATCCCGGTTTCCACCTTTGATAAACTCCCTCAGCCGGGGGAGCAGGTGGTGCTCAAGATCCACACCGCCGTGCGGGAGGATGCCATCACTCTTTTCGGCTTTGCAACCGATGAGGAGCGGAAACTTTTCCGGCTCCTCATTGAAGTTTCAGGCATCGGGGGCAAACTTGCCCTCAATGTCTTAAGTTCCGCTGCGGTCACAACTTTCTGCGCCGCAGTGGGTGCTTCTGATGTGAAAGCTCTTTCACGGATCCCCGGCATCGGCAAAAGGACCGCCGAAAGGATCATCGTGGAACTCCGGGATAAACTCAATGCCGGACTGGGCGGCGACATCGCCGTGGCGACGGCTTCACCTGAGAGCGCCTCAGCCATCAACGATGTGGCACTTGCCCTTGAACAGCTTGGCTTCAAGCGCGATGCCATTGACAAGGTCCTTAAAACTCTTGCCGCTGAACTTCCTGAAGGTGAAGTGGACGGCGAAAAACTGCTCCGGAACGCCATCCGGAAACTGAGCTTCTGATAAATGAAGACCTTTCTCAAACGGAAAATCAGGATCTGCAAGCTGGCAGGCTCTCTTTTTCTTCTGGGGTTTGCACTTCTTTACTCCCATGTTGAAGTGGGTATGTCCGGTAATGAATCAGGACGTTTTGCCACGATTCAGGCCATTGCCGAACAGGGCGTTTTTTACATTGAAAAAACCAATTTCCGAACCGTTGACAGAAGTGTCAGAAACAACCATGTCTATTATGACAAACTTCCGCTGCTTTCTCTTTGTCTTGCAGGTGTTTATGCGCCGCTGCACAAAGTTTTCAAGATCAACTTTGTTGACAACTATCATCTCTCCGTCTATCTCATGAATCTCATTCTGGGAGCAGCGGTCAATATTCTGCTCTTTCTCTGGCTCTTTGATCTGCTGCGTGCGGTGAAAAGGGGAAGCTGCGAGCTGAAAGCGCTTCTGGCTCTGGGATGTGTCTGCGGCTCCTGGATCATCAGTTACTCCACAATGCTCAACAATCATACCCCTGCGGCACTGGCTGTGCTGGGGAGTTTTATTGCTCTGATGCGTTATTCCAAAGTTTCCACGGTGCGTGCTGCGCTTACGGCCGGATTTGCAACTGGTATCGCAGGACTCCTTGAAGTTCCTTGCGGTCTTTTTTTCGGACTGGCAGCTTTAAGCGGCGTCTTTCTTGCGGCTCCCCGGGAAAAGCGTCTGCTTCATACCGCCGCCGTTGCCGGGGCGGGAGCGTTGTGCGTCGGTGCCGGAATGGTCATCAACTTTGTGGCTTATGATACCGTGTTCCCCCTTTACATGGGGAGTCAGGGGGTAAAAGGAACCTACTCTCCCTCCATGCACAGCGATGTTTTCTATTACTGGTATCATGCGCTTCTGGGGGACAGAGGCATATTCATTTACACCCCTTTTCTCCTTGCCGGCGTCTGGTATGCCGCCCGGCATTTCAAGGCGCTCCGGAGTGTTGAAAAAACATTTGCGGCCGCTGCTGCCTGTGTCATGCTCTTTTATCTGACCTGCACCGATGAATTCGGCGGACAGAGTTACGGATTGCGTTATTTCATCCCGGTGATCCCTCTTCTCTGGTACTGGGGAAGCAGACAGGTGCTTGAAATGCCCTCTTTCAAATGGAAAGAGATCCTCCTTGCGGGGGTGATCCTCTGGGGTGTTGTCACCGGAGTTACGGGAGCTTATATGCCCTTCTGCATCGGCAACGAAGGAGCCCGTTCCCCGGAAGGTCACTTTTCCCGGAACTTTTCCTCTTTCGGCGGCAATCTTCTCTGCTGGAGCTATGAAAATTTCCCCGAAAGCACCCTGACGCGCCGTCTTTATGAGCGTTACGGTCTGCCTGAATGTGTCCTCTATATGTACTGGTCCTTCTTCCATCAGAAGAAGATGGAAATGCTCCGTCGGATGCAGGTGGATTTTCCGGAGCTTTTCCCCGGACGGATGAAGTAAACTTCAATCATCCTCTTTTTTGTTTCCGGAACGGGGATGGGCAGAGGCGTAAACCTCTCTGAGCCGCTGGATACTCACATGGGTGTAGATCTGGGTCGTGCTGAGATTTTCATGCCCCAGCAGCTCCTGAACGCTCCGCAGATCGGAACCGGCATCCAACAGGTGTGTGGCAAAGGAGTGGCGCAGTTTGTGCGGTGTGAAATCCGGGGGCAATCCTGCAAAAAGCAGGTACTCCTGAAGATTGCGCTGGTAAGAGCGCGCCGTCAGGCGGGTGTTGGTTTTGTTGAGAAAAACAGGGGTGCCGGGAGCTGTTCCCGCTCCTGTTGAACGGCGGAACTGAAAGTAGGCTCTCAGAGCTCTCATGGCGGCAGAGCCCAACGCGGCAAGGCGTTCTTTTTTGCCTTTCCCCCGGATCTGCATGACGCCTTCTGCCATGTCGATGTCTTCAATATTCAATCCCACAGCTTCACTGATACGCAATCCGCCTGAATAGATGGTTTCGGTGAGGGCGCTGTCTCTGAGAGAGGCATGTTGAGCCTGTTCCGGGGTACGCACGTTGCCGTCGGCGATCTTCTGCTCCCAGAAACGGGGTATCGCCTCAAGAAGAGTGTCGATCTGCTTGAGCTGCATGACCACCGGGAGCGGCTTATCTGCTTTGATGGGGGGGAGATTGGCAAAGGGATTGGAGCTGACCTGATTGTTCCGGAGCAGATAACGGTAGAGGGAACGCAGTGCAGAGAGTTTTCTCTGGACACTGCGCTTGCTGCATCCGGCATTGTAAAGCTGAAGCACAAAACTCCGCGCCTGATCCCGGTCAACAGAGCCGAAGTCATCAAATCCGCTGTCATCCATGATCATGGTGCAGAATTCCGTGATATCGGCACCGTAAGCGTTGACTGTGTGGGATGAAGCGTTCCGTTCCACTTCAAGATAACGCAGAAAATCTTCTTTATGACTCATTGTGCCAGCTGCTCCATGACCATGATCTTCTTTTTCTCCCTGTCAAAAAGGTAGAGCTTCCCCCCTGCGACCCCGGCGTATGCCGCTGAGCGCAGGATTTTGAAAAAACGGTCGGCAAAATCAGGGTACTCCCCCCGGCGGGAAAGGGCGATGCCGTGGATCTCAATACCGCCTCCGGGCAGATAGCGGACAGGGGCGAAAAAGTTGTTCAACCCCATGATGCCCACCATTCTTCCGTCGGGGGTGAAACTGATCCGCAGGGGGACAGGGGCTTTGGGGATATGCCAGGCGTTCCAGACGGGGTTGGACTTTTTT
>JAGBWB010000323.1 GCA_017629975.1 Lentisphaeria bacterium | reverse complement strand
GTTTGGCAGCTCCGGTGACACCGTGACGGATACCGTCGGCATCTATGTAATTGACAAGGTATTCGCCATTTTCGATCAGCTGTTCAAGAGCTTTGACAAACTCATCTGCCTGAGCACGGTAGATTTCTGCCTGATGAAGGTTTTTGGAGAACTCTTCCACCTCTGCGGCAAGACGCAATGCCTGAATTGTATTGACCACAGCTCCGGAGGGCAGACCGTAGTCAGTCACACCTTTACTGCGGAATGTTGCCCCGTAGGCACGTTCAATAAGAGTCCCTGCCACACCGACTTTCAAAAGCCCGGTTTTTTCATCTTTCCGTGAAAGGATGAAGTCAAGGCACTTTTCGATTTTAGGCAGCAGTTCCCGTACTTTTTCTTCATCTCGTGCAGCAAGAAGCACATCGCAGAGGGAAAGTACACTGACTGCGTTTCCTTCGACCCAGAAGTCAAATTCCCCTGCAAGACCGGAACTTTCATCATTTTTGTACCGGGGGCCCGGAATCGGCTTGTACAAAGTTACATATTCCGGCACAGCCCCCGGAGGAGCGACAAAACCATTTTCATCAGCCTTGATCCCGTCTCCCTGAAAAGCAAAGAAAAGTTCCAGAGTTCCCAGGTGACAGGCAAGATATTTCCCCGTCAGAAGCGGAGTCGTGCAGAACATTCCGAAATAATTCTGACTCCAGCACCCTTTCCATTTTCCGCCCTCGACAAAGATACCCAGTTTGTCGTCGGCAAGGCGGCCGATGCCCGGGCCGTCAATGCCGTAAAGAGCATCGGCGGTTTTATTGAGTGCTGCGGCAAAACGGTCAGAGCCGCTGAGCTGGCAAAAAGAGGTTTTCATAATGGGGTAAGACCTTTGAATTATTTTTGTGTGATAATGACACATTCAATACCGAAACTTGCGGCAATCTTTTTAACGGTTTCTGCATGATGCCCGATGCCCAGAGCAAAATGGTGAGTGGGGCCTTCAAGGGCCCACTTTTTCAGGAAAGTCCTGATATCAAGGGGAAATTTGACATGGGTGTTGGTGTTGCCGGTGGGAGGGATGGGGCCGGCCATGGATTCACCTTCGGCGACGATAAACTTGAATTGCCCTGAGGCGGTAAGGCCGATGCTGAGCATTGTGACGGGGCCGGTTTTGATGTTGAATTCCACACCGGCTCCCTTGCCGGGTTTGCCATGATATTTTTTCAGACTGCGCAGAACAGGTTTCCCTGCGGCAATATTGAGGTGGTGAGGACCGTCGTGGCCCACGAGAATGGTATCCCGCTCAAAATCAATGGGGTGGAATTCGGCAAAACTGCCGCCGATTTCCAAGCGGTCAAAAATCAGCATGGCAATACAGGTTTTGATATCAAATTCGCCGCACATGGGGAATCCGGCGGCAGTCAGCAGGGAATTGCCGACTATGAAGTTGCTGACCAAAGTACGCATATCGGAACCGGGAGCACTTTCATAGTAGTAGGCAAAACCGTCGAGTTCTTTTTCCACGGTGAATTTTTCCAAAGCCACAGCCGCCTTTGCGGCGGTCAGCAGATCTTCAGGAAGGAGTTTCGATGTGAGAGGATCGTCAACAGGATCGGGTGTGTCGAAAAATTCAAGGATCCGCCGGCTCATTTCCTGCACTTCATGGGATTCCGCAGTCAGGTCTTTGTATTTGGAAAAGATCTCTTCACATTCACAGGGAACCGCATGAGCTCCGAAAACTGAAGTCAGCATGGTGGGGTCTGTCTGCATATCAAGCATCGTATCGAGCACATGGCCCATGTAACCGATGCGGGCTTTTCTCAGATCATGACGGACATGGGCAATGCGGCACCATTCTGCAAGGGCGGCATCAGCGGCGGGGTCACCGGTCAGGGTGCCGATAATAATATCTGCCACCGGTTTCTTCATGCGGATCGCCACGCCCGTGAATTCAGGCACAGAGCAGAAATCATCATTGCAAAGCTGCATATAGGTCGTTGCGTGAGGATAGTCCATACAAGTACGGGGCTGAAGTGCGACCAGCACGACCGGACAGGTGAGTTCACTGATAATCAATCCGAATGTGGCACTGGTTCCATAGGTCACCATATCAACAAAGAGAACATCGGGATCGGAAGCCTTGATTTTGGGAAGGACTTCAAAGGCTTTTTTACCGTTGTCCACCATACCGAAGTTGGTGACATTAAGATCGTGAGCGGCAAGTTTTTCTTCCAGAACGGTACTTTTTTTATTCAGATCATCAAGGAGTCCGGGAAACTGCTCCCAATAGGTATCCAGACCGATTGAGATCATGGCGGCATTGCCGGAAAGCGGTTTTCTGCGGGGAATTTGCATAATTAAACAACCTTTTCTTATTAAAGTCATATAAAATATTTTCTTAACACTAGAATATACCACCTGAAAGAAGATATTTCAACCTTTCTCAGGTGGAACAAGGCAGGAATTACATTGATTTTTGAGCTGCCAGAGCTTTAATCAATGCTGTGTGCCATACTGCGGTTGCCGCCGGAGTCCCCTGAGACATAAGTTCCTTGAGTTTTTGGGGAGCGATCAGAGCTTTGACGGCAGGATCATTTGACTTTGCTGCAAGCTGCAGATAATAGAGATCCTCGATTCCTTCCCGGTAGGCTTCCAGACGGAAGGTCGGCACAAAACCTCTGCTGTCGCCGTGGTGGATCAGGAATGAACCGTGATTCGGACGGTTTTCTGAAGAACGGTAATCGTTTCCCCGCCAGGAGTTCAAGGCCCACATAGCAAATCCGCTGCCGCCGAGTAAAAAGGTGCGTATCCCCCGGAATCTGAAATAGTTTTGCAAAGGTTCAAAGTCGCCGGAACGGCTGCAAAGGTAGGGGATCAGCAGTTTGCAGTTTTTGAAGATCTTTTTGATCTCAGAAGCATTTTCCCGGGAATAAACAAGGGTTTCCCAGGGATAGACCACATCGAGATAAGGGCTGAATGTACGCATATTCTCAAGGGTCGTCCAGGTTGTGAAGGTCAAATGCAAAGGCATATTGTATTTTTTCAGGATCTTTGCTGCTGCCACGACACTTGGAATATCCTGCGGCGGGGGTTCATCCTGCAAAAGAACTGTAAAACGGTTGAAGTCCACTTTTTCTTTTTTCAGGGCTTTTGCCCAGAGAGAAACCCATTTTTCAAAGAGAGCCAGAATTTCCGGATCCCGGAAATCTTTTTTTATTCCTGCGGCTTTCAGTTTTCGCCTGAAAAGGGTGACAACTCCAAAGTCATAACTCCATAAACGGACATTGCTGCTTAAAAACTTTTCTTCTTTCACATATTCCCGGAGATCTTCAGAAAGCACGATTTTTCCTTTTTCGATCCGGATCGTATTTTGAGGGACCGGAGCGGAAACCACGGAAATATGATACTGCTGCAATTGTTTCCAATAAATGTGTTTGTATTTTTCGTCTTTTGACCAGCTGAAAAAGTAAGGGCCGAATCCGGAGGCCGGAGGCAAATCTTTTTCTTTCAATTCCAAAGGCAGTACTTGAACGGAAACTTTGACAGTGCGGCTTGGCATATTGACATTGACAGGAACGATTTGGAAACTCCATTTGTATTTCCCGGGGACTTTATCGGTTTTTGCTCCCAGAAGCAGCACTTTGTTTTCGCCTCCTGACACTG
>JAGBWB010000322.1 GCA_017629975.1 Lentisphaeria bacterium | reverse complement strand
GGTGTTGAACTGCTGAGTCAAAGTGACATCAGCCATAAAGCGGCGTCCGTCACGGCTGGCAGGAACTCCATTGACTTTCACGGGACCGGGAAAATCTGTGATTCCTTCAATAAGAACAGTCAACCCATTGGCGTCTTCTTTGCCGTGATTGTGATTCAGAACGGCGCCTTGACGGATATTGGTAATCTGAAGCATTTCTTTTTTCCTTTATATTATTTATCCCAGGCTTCATTGCCCAGAAGACCTTTTGCGAAAAAGACCGGTTTGCATCCGAGTTCGACCATAGTCTCGGCAGCTTTGCCGATACGCTCCATGTGATCGGGAATATAGTTGTGATAGTAGGGGAATGTATACTGTTCGTGGCTGCCCACATTGAAAACTTCGCTGCCGACAGCTGCTGCATTAGCCACAGCTTTGTTCAATCTCTCAGGGATCACATCGTAAGGAACCAGATTGCAGCAGCAGATGCCGCGGAAGAACATCATATCCAGATGGGGATTGTACATACATCTGTGAAGATCGATGTAGCTGTTTTCCTCCATCACAGAGAAATGCTCCTGGTATCCGAATCCGAGATCGCTGGGAACCAGCACCTTGTTTTCCAGACCGATCTGGGAGTTGACGATATTGTTTTCCTTGCATCCGGCGGCACGTTCCAAAGCACTGGGACCGCCCATCAGACGGGGACGGAAAGCGCTGGCATAAGTCTTGACGCCCTTCTCTTTCAGCACCTTGACGCAGGAGGGAGAGATGATTCCCCAATGGACCACCAGAGGCTCAATAAAGGTCTCTTCACCGGCAAAGCGGACAATGTGATCGTGAATCAGTTCATAATCCCGGCGGAACTCCTCTTCAGAAGCCTCAATATACAGACGGTCGGGAAATTCCCCGAGGGAGTGGAAAGACATCTTCAGCCAGTCGGAGTTGTCAATGAATTCACTTTTCCAGATATCAGGAACCTGAGCCATATCGCAGTCAAAGTGGTCATTGTGGAAGAAGCAGTTCAGTGTTGCCTTCAAACCGGTACGTTCGTGGATCTCTTTGAGTCCTTTGAGATAGAAGTGGTCAAAAGCACGTTTGGGACGCTCTTTTGCAAGGTCGGTCCAGAAGAAGCTGTGATCGTCAATATAGCAGTTGAAACGCTTGAAGGATTTTTTATCCCAAACGACCACAATGGACTGACTGAAATTGCCGTAAGCACTGACCTGTTCGGCAGTCACGGTATTGATTTTCTGAGTCAAGGTGACATCGGCCATAAAACGGCGTCCATCGCGGCGGGCGGTCTGCCCGTTCACAGTGACAGGACCGGGGAAGTCGGTAATACCTTCAAAGAGGACGGTCAAACCCTTTTCATCTTCAACGCCGTGGTTACGGTTGAGGACGGCGCCCTGACGGATATTGGTGATTTGCAGCATAATTGAAATTATCCTTATATAATTTGGAAAATATTATTTTGTGACCGGAGGAGCAGTTTTCCCATGCTCCTTGAAATACAGCTTATGGGCTGTCTTCCACACCGCTTTTCTGAACGCAGCCGTATCACGGTTACCGGCTTTTTTGTACTCCCGGTAAAAAAGAGCGATATCACGGTATGTAAGAGAAAGATCCAGGGCAGAAAAAAGGATCCCTGCCACATCTTTGACAGCGTAGCGGAAAGGAACTTTTTTCCGGATCTGCGCCCGGTGAAGATCTATAACGTGGAGCGTTCCATTTTCAGGGGAACGCAAAAAATGGCAGATATAACAATCCCGGTGATTCACTCCGGCTGCGTGCATTTTGCCGACACTCTGCCCTAAACGGCGGATGATATCGCGCCGGGTCAGAAGATCCACATTTCCGGCGGCAAAAAAATCTTCCAGATTGGGCATTCCCGCAAGTTCACAGGTAATGATAAAGGATTCTTTTGCAGCAGGATTGAAAAATCTTTCACCGAATCCGGCACACTTCATCGTGGGCACACCGCACTTTTCCAGCCGCCGGATAGCTCTGAACTCCCCCCGGGCGCCTGTAACAGGCTTTTTAAACTGGAGAAGATCTTTGCCGATCTCTTTCCAGCCGATTCCCAAATGGTGTTTGATAAAAAATCCTCTTCCTGCGGCTTCGCAACGGAACGTTCTGCGGCTTTTGACCCGGCGGTATTCCTCTCCGGATAAAAGAGCGACCTCGTTAAAAACATCCTTTCCGCGCCACAATGAGGCAAAAGGTTCATCCAGAAAAATCTCTGACATCGTACGGCTCCCTGTTAAAGCATTCCCATCCCGCAGAGCAGAGTCAGAACAGCCGCCCAGAAGCCGCTCAATGTGATCCAGTCGGCACTTAATCCGTTGCTGAATTCATTGCTGCCCGGCAGTTCACGCCAAAACCAGACCCACAAAACGACCATGGCGCCCAGTGCCGCAACTCTGGGAAAAATAGAGAGCATGATCACGGCAAGGATCAGGGAGCTGACTGCCAGATACCGTTCCCCGCCCCTGGCAATACGGATAAAAGAGATCTTGCTGTTTCTGTCAGGCTCCAGACAAAGCCTTGCCTGGACAATAGCGTCCGCAGCACTGATGGCGGCAAGCCAGAGACCTGCACCGCGATAAAAAAGTGCAAAAAGCATTCCAAGCACAGCAATCACAAAGATCCCGGTCAAAAGCATCACAACAGGATTTTTCAAGACATCACTCAACCGGCAGCTGCAATGCTGAAATGCAATTGCCGGAGGAGCTCCGGAAAGCCGGGTGGTCACATACGAAACCAAGAGTGAGAGACCGCGTCCGGAATCTTTGAAAAAAAGGAGAAATGCTCCTGTAAGAGTGAAAAGCAAAGCTCCTGCAAAACGGTTGAATATCCCCCCGAGCAACAGAGCCGGCAGCAGTGCAAGAAGTCCTGCAAGGGCCCCGCAAAGCGGGAAACAGACCAGCACCGTAGTGCTGGGGATCTGCATTCTGAAAGGGGCAATAACCGCTTGGGGCAGCGTATAATCTGAAATCATCCCCCAGGAGGCGATAAACGCGGCAATGACACTTTTGATCTGTTTCATAGACTCCTCCATTTCTGATTCATTATATCATAGACTCTGGCGGCAAATGCTTTACGGTCTTCTTCCGCCAAAGGATGCACAACATCAAGTATGTGTATGACGGCTTCAGTTTTTTTCAATCCCAGGACCTGCCAGGCATGTGTCAGGAATCCGGTATGGCCAGTCCACTGAAGCATGGAACGGCACTTTTCCTCATAAGAAATAATGACCGGCAAAACAGCTGTTTCTGAGTCGATCGCAGCTTGAAAAGCGGTGGATTTGAAAGGCAGCAATCCCTCCTTGCCGTCAGAAGTGGTTCCCTCAGGAAAAACCAGCATAGCTTTTCCGGATTTCATAGTCGCGCACATGGCATCCGCAGAAACCTTTGCCTTTCGGGGTGTTGAGCGGTCGATCCAGACCGGATCATTGCACTTTGCCATAAAGCCGATAACAGGCCAGCGGCGCATTTCGGCTTTCGGAGCAAAACGGATCTTGAATGTTGAGGCAAGAACAAGAATATCCAGAGCGCACTGGTGATTGGCAGCAATGAGACCGCCTTTGAAAGTCCCCATATCACCTTCAACAGAAACTTTCAAATTAAAGATCCAAGCCGTTACCTTTGCCCAGACCCGTGTCCACTCCAGACTGCGCTCAGAAGCCTTTCTGCCATGGTTGACCAATCTGCAAAGAGCCGATACGGTTATAAACCAGAGCAGAAAGAGGGGTATTCTTATAATTTTTCTCAACAGATTCATTCTGTTTTCAAAGACTCCAATGCAAAAGCGGTCATGACTTTGATACCATTTTCCATGACCTCTTCAGGCGGGAAGAAAGAGGGGTTGTGAAGTGAAACCATCTCTTCCCCTGCCCCCAGCCGGAAGAATACGCCGGGCACTTTGTCAAGATAGAAAGAAAAGTCTTCTGAACTCATGGCAGAGTCTTCAAGGATATGGAGCGGAATCTCCAAATCCTTAACGACTTTGCAAAGACGCCGAGTCGGTTCAGGCGCATTGCAGGTCGCCAGATAGCACTGATTGGTCAGCACATCACAGCGCACACGGTGGATAACAGCAGCGGCATGACATATTTCATGCACAGCGTTTTCCATGATTTTGGCAGTTTCGTTGTCAAGGGAGCGCATGGTTCCGGAAAACTCTGCTGTTTCAGGAATAATGTTATCGATTTCTCCTGAAACCAAACGGCAGATGCTCAGTACGCCGGAGCGCCGGGGATCGACCCGGTTGGGCACCACGTTCTGAAGCTCCATGACCATGGAAGCCGCCGCAATCAGAGGATTCCGGGAGGCACAGGGAAGACTTCCGTGTCCTCCCTGTCCGTGGATCGTCACCTTGAAGTGATTGCTTGAAGCCATCATGGCGCCCTCTTTCACAGAGATATCTCCCACAGGCTTGCCGGGCATGACATGAAGCGCGGCACACACTTCAGGAAGGGGATCTCCCATTGCTCCTGCGGCAATGAGCTCTCTTGCCATAGCTTTATTTTCTTCTCCCGGCTGGAAGACACAGCGCACAGTTCCGCAAAACTCTTTCCGCCGTGCAGCCAAAATCCTGACTGCACCGATAAGAATGGAAATATGCATATCGTGTCCGCAAGCGTGCATCATTCCCTCATGGCAGGAGGGGAAATCGCATCCGCTTTCCTCAGC
>JAGBWB010000321.1 GCA_017629975.1 Lentisphaeria bacterium | reverse complement strand
TACACATGCTCTTCCGTCACATCCAGACGGGCAGCCACGGCATCAATGATCCGCTTGTTCGCCTGGTGGGGAATAACCCAGCGGAGGTGGTCGGCAGGGATATTTGCGTCTGCCAAAACAGTTTTAGCCGCACTGACCATAGCAGGGACAGCGTGCTTGAAGACTTCCGGCCCATTCATATTCAGCGCATTTTCATGGGTGTCCACATTTTCAGCCGTCACTGGGATCGCCGTACCGCCGGCAGGATGGAGCAACAGACTCACACAGGAACCATCAGCCCCGAGATCCGTGGCAAGGAGGCAACTTTCATCGGAGCCGTCATCCACTTTTTCCAGAATCACAGCGGAGGCGGCATCACCGAAGAGGACGCAAGTGGCGCGGTCCTTCCAGTCAGCCAGATAAGAAAGTTTTTCCGCCCCGATCATCAGACCGTAACGGTAGTTTTTATGTCCGCGGAGCAGGTTTGCCCCGGTATCCAGCGAGTAAAGCAGCCCGGAACAGGCAGCGGAGATGTCAAAACACTGGCATTTTTTCTTCATCCCCAGTTTTCCCTGCAACACACATGCCGTGGAGGGGAAAGGATAGTCACCGGAAGAAGTTGCAACAATAATGAAATCCAAATCATCGGCAGAGATTCCGGCATTTTCGAGAGCATTTTTTGCTGCGGCAAGAGCCATATTGGACGTGGGCATATCTTCGGGAGCGATGTGGCGGTTCTTGATGCCCGTGCGGGTGGTGATCCATTCATCAGTTGTATCAACGATCTTTTCCAGGTCCTGATTTGAGAGCACTTTTTCCGGCACAAAACAACCAGTACCTTTGATTTGAATCGACATGATAACCTCTGTTTGTATCTTTTTGACTTATTTTTCAGCAGATGTTTCGGTTGCAGTTTCGTGAATGTGAGCGGCGGTTGCAATACCACATTCAGCAACACGTTTTGAGATCAGTTCCGGCAACGCATTGCGGGCAAAACCATCCGCCACCCGGATCGCACTGACCACCGCTTTCGCCGTGGATGCGCCATGACCGATGATGCAAACGCCATTGATCCCCAGCAGAGGTGCGCCGCCATACTCTTCATAATTACTTACATTTTTCAATTCTTTAAAAGCGTTCTGCGCCAGGACCGCCCCGGCTTTGCGGAACACATTTTTCATCAGGGCTTCTTTCAGCCAGTAGCCGATGGCGTGGGAAATACTTTCCACCGACTTCAGCACAACATTCCCGCTGAAGCCATCGCACACGACCACATCTGCGCCCAGATTGAACAGGTCATGCCCTTCCACATTTCCGATGAAGTTGATCGGCATTTTGGAAAGGATCTTGAACGTTTCTTTGGTCAAAGCGTTGCCTTTGACATCTTCGCCGCCGACGGAGAGCAAGCCGATCCGGGGATTTTCGATTCCCAGAAAGAACTTGGAATAAAGCTCACCCATCACAGCGAACTGCGCCAGATTCAACGGCTCGCAATCCGTATTTGCTCCGGCGTCAACCAGAATAAATTTACCACCGATCGCCGGCAGAAGTGCCGCCAATGCAGGGCGTTCCACTCCGGGAACCATGCGCAGACGCACCTTTGTGGCGGCGACAGCTGCACCGGTGTGCCCGGCAGAAACGATGCCATCCGCTTTTCCGGCTTTGACCAGCTCGGCACAGACGGTAATGGAAGAATGTTTTTTGCTGCGGACAGCATTTGTGGAGGGTTCCCCCATCTCCACAACTTCCTCAGCGTGAACGAAAGACAGACGGGGAGATTCCTTCAGGCGCGCTTTCTCAAGATGATATTGTATCTTGGGAAGATTGCCGACGAGAAGGATCTCAACATCGGGCAGCTCTTTCAGTGCGGTGGCGACAGCCTCAATGACTACCGCCGGCGCAAAGTCGCCGCCCATGGCATCTACTGCGATTTTCATACCCGGTCTGACCTCCGTCTCACGGAAAAGGTCAATCGACCGTGATGATCTGCTTGCCTTTGTAGGTTCCGCAATGTTCACAGACGCTGTGGGGAGCTGCGGGTTTGCCGCAATTCTTGCAGAAGTTCGCCTGCACGCCTTCATAAGCGTTTGCAGCCTGACGCTGACGCTTTTTCATCTTGGACTGTTTTCTCTTTGGAACTGCCATTGTAGTACTCCTGATTATTAAAAAGTTTCGATTTCAATCTACGGAAAAATCAATATAGCACAACTTTGCAAAATTTCAAATCACGGAAGTGCGGATGTCACTTTTTTTTGAAAAAAAAATGCGTTTTTTGCTGTTTTTCTGCATTTTTTTCGCATTTTTCAATTTTCCAACAGGACCGTGGCGACAGCATATTCCTTTTCGTGGGAGATGGTGATCCAGATCTTTCCAACGCCCTTTTCTGCCAGGAACGCCGCCGTTCTTCCGGAAGGATACACTTCCGGCGCCCCGGAGTCATTGTTGCGGATCGTGATCTCGGAAGGGGAGCAGTTTCCGCCGAGTCCGGTACCGAGGGCTTTGGCAATCGCTTCCTTTGCAGCCCTGCGACCCGCAATAAATTCCGCCCGTCCCC
>JAGBWB010000320.1 GCA_017629975.1 Lentisphaeria bacterium | reverse complement strand
GATCGGCTGGTGAAAGCAGAAAAACGCCTGACACAGATTCCGGGATCTCTTCATTGCTTCTGCATATTTTCAAATGAGTTCCGTTTTTCCGGGCGATATCAAAAAGTTCAATGATGAGCCTGCTGATATAACTGGGGCTCCCGGCGTCCCCCACAGGTTCCAGAGCGTAATCGGGACACATGATCCTGAGAGCGAACTCAGATTTTATTTTACCTCCGGCAAGGGTTGTCCTGTAATATCCAGAGCGATCTTTGCGGATCAGCAGCCCCTCTTTCTCTGCAAGTGCCAACTGATGTTCCAGCACCAGCCGTCCCAAGCCGCTTTCGGCGCACATCTTCCGTATTCCGGGCAGCGGTGCGCCGTCTTGAAGAAGCAAAAGACGGGCACGCAGATAACTGTGGGCCTTTTCCTGTTTTGCCAATCGTGTTCCTTTGTTCTTCATGGTGTATAAATATACCATAAAACTGTGTTGATTTCAACACTTATCTGCGCTGATTTATGGAATTTTTTATAACTTTCCGTTTTATATCTTGCAAATCCGGCACAGATGGATTAATATATATAAGAAGTATATTCAGAAAATAATTTTAAGGACTTTGAAAAATGAATCATTGGAAAATTTTTCTGACCGCACTGTTTCTTCCCGCACTGGTACTGAATGCCATTGAAGTAAAAACCCCTGCCCTCACAGCAGAATTGTCACCCAGAGGCGCCATCATCACCTCCATTTCAGTCAAAGGGAAAACATGGCTTGCCGCATATAAGAAGAACGGCTCTTTCACAGACCGGATCACTCAGAATACAAATCCGCAGACTCAAGGCCTGGCAGAAACTGACGGTATCACCTTTCTGCTCAAAAACTATACCGTTTCTCCCCGGGGAACGACGGTGACTTTTACAAGCTGCATCGGGGTCATGCCCGGCGTGCGTATGGAAAAAAGTTACTTTTTTTCTGCAAAGCAAGCCAATATCATCATTGACTACCGCTTCACAAACATCGGCTCCAAGCCGTTTCCCATCGGACTTTACACCAGGAGTTTCCTGCGCAGCAGCGATGCGGTCAACACTTACTACCGTCCCGGTCAGAAAGGTTTTGAAGCCATTATGCCCGGCGAAACCTCCGTCCCGGTCAAGCTCCCGGCAGTGACCGCCCTTGCTGTTGCCGACAAAACGGGAGCAGGTTTCATCCAGCATTTCCCTGCCGACGATACAGCAGGCGTTCTGAACTGGCTCATCAAAGGGGGATATACTCAGGAGTATTTGAGCTCCATCCTCACACTTCAGCCGGGAAAAACCAGACATATCAGAGTGGAATGCCGTTTTTCTGACAATGTGGTATCTGATTTGAAAAAATCAGCTTTTTCAGCCCGGAAACTCAAAGGTGAACTCCCCGTGCAGGTGGATCGTATGTGCCGCATCAAACCCAAGGCCGGCTTAATGTTTTTCCGCAGTATTCCCACTCCGCAGGGAACGTTTTTTGATTGTACCTTCCGCCGTCAATTTGAAGACAGCTGGCGCGCCGTTGAACTCTCCGGCGACGCAAAAGAAGCACCCATAGCCGTCTATCCCATTGAAAACGGCATCACTGCAACAGATAAGCCTCTTGAATTCTTCCGTAAAGGCAATACCCTTGTCATCAAAGTTCCGGGATTGACTCCTGGAAAAAATATCTACCCGGAACACGTTTCACTCAAAGATGATTTTATATACAACCGTGCCTTGAAAAGCTGGTTCGGTCCTGTGACCATGAAATGCCGTATTCTTACAGGTGTTCCCGGCGGCAGAGAGATCAAAGCTGCCGACATCTCCGGAGAGGGGGCCTTGATCCGCAACGGCTCCATGGAGCAGGTTTCATTGAAGAAAAACACTGTTCCTGCATTTATGCCTTATATGGAAACGGGGAATTTCAAAGGGGGAGTTCAGAAAGAATCCTCAGGTAATAAATTTCTCAGAATTGAGAAGTACGCCATGTTCAATTTTCTTCCTGAACACCAGAAAGAATACACTCTTTCTCTCCGCGCCCGTTCTCTGAGCGGCGGCGGATTGAGCAGAATTTTCATCCAGTTTTATGACAAGTCCGGCAAATATCTTCAAAAGGAGCGTCTGATTGTTCTTGCGAGCCAGAAGACTTTCGGATGGAAAAATTTTGAACGCCGTTTTTTTGTTCCCTCTCATGTGGCATTCCTGCGGATCCTTTTCCTCAACGGTCAGAAAAAAGGACAGTTTCTTGATGTGGATGATCTGAAACTGACTCTTCAGAAAGAATCCCGGAAAAACATCTCCCGGAAAGTGATGCTCAGAGATGAAATGATCAAACTCTGGAATATCCCCCTTGAACTGCTTGAAAATATCTCTCATGAACTTGTCACGCCTCATAAAAAGTGGTTCAAGCCGGCAGCACACCCGGCACAGGATATACTCTTTGTTTCAGGAGTTTCCGGCAAGATCACCTCAGGCAGACGCAGGGATATCGTGGAACTTGCCCAGAGAATGGATATCAGATACAAACACATTCCCCTGATTCCTGAAATCAAAAATGTGGTCAGCGCCTACTCCGTCTACCCGACCTACTTTCACCCCAGAGTTTCAAATTATACCATGGAGCAGTTCAAGGAAATCAAAAAACTCCCAAAAGTTGTCTGCTTCACGGGAGTGAATTTCAAGCAGATCCCGGATAAAAACTTCCTTTCACTCATGGAAAACTGGCAGAAACAGGGCGTCAACTTTCTCTTTTACAGATGTACTGAACCGCCCCGCCGTCTGCTGGGCAAACCCTGCCGTCATGAATTTGCCCCGCTTCTGCCTGAAATGACTCCCGGTCCGGGGAAAACCCCTTATTTTGTCCGCTTCTGGCGCAGCGGCAAATCTCTTGCGGCGGTCGTTTCCCGCAATCCAAAG
>JAGBWB010000319.1 GCA_017629975.1 Lentisphaeria bacterium | reverse complement strand
CATCTTCGCCGCCAAACAGTTCGTCAACCACGGACACATTCTTGTTGACGGCAAGAGAGTTGACCGCGCCGGCTGCCTGCTCCGCGAAGGTCAGGTGATCTCCATCAACGCTGAGAAGTCCCCCAACATTGCCGCCATGGCAAAGAAGGGCAACGCAGCTGTTCCTGCCTACATGGAAGTTGACCTGGACAATCTGAAGGCCACTCTGGTCCGCGCTCCCCAGGTTGAAGAGATCCCCGTCAGCGTCAAGATCATGAGCGTGATCGAATACTACGCCCGCTGATCTGCCCCACGGCACAGAAAAACTCCGGTTCTTCCGGAGTTTTTTTTTTGCCTTTTTCAGGAGAAAGGGTTGTTTTTCCGGGGGGCTGATGATATATTAACTGCTGTATGAGTATTGTTGAAAAGGAATTTTGTTGAATAAAAGATGAGTGATCCGCAGTTGACAGCGTTTTCCGGTCAGGAAAGGACCCGGGTGTCATTGCTCCAGAGGGTTCAGGAGGGGCAGGAAACGGCGTGGTTTGAATTTTACGACAAGTATGCCGCCATGATCCGCAGCGTGGGGTTGAAACACAATCTTTCACCTGCCGAGTGTGATGACCTTATGGTGGATGTCATGCTGATCTTCTGGCGGAAGATGGACTCCTTTTTTTACGATCCCCGGAAAGGCAGATTCCGCAGCTATCTGAGCAAGATCGCCCTCTTTGCCTCACTGAGGCGCCGGGATAAAAACAATGCCGCCCCCGCCGCAAATGAGGAGATACCCGATTATCCGGCGGAACTGGACGATACTGTGATGGAAGAGTGGAAAGAGTTCATTCTCAACGAAGCTCTGGAAGAGTTGAAAGAGAGTGTTGACTCAGAGGTTTTTCAAATCTTCTTCATGTCCTTTGTGCAGAACCGTCCCACAGAAGAGATCAGCCGCATCACCCGGCGGTCGGCAAACAATATTTATGTGATCCGCTCCCGCTGTCTCAAAAAGCTCAGAGAGATCACCGCTTGTTACCGGGAACTGGAAGAATCCGAGCTGCGCCGCCGTTCAAACAAAAACGCCTGAGAACGCAAAGCGTCGTAAAACTCCCCTTTGTGCATGGTAAGGAAGTTCCTGTTTCTTCCGGGAATGTTGACCGCAATGGCGCTTTTGACGGGGAACTTGATTTCGGAGCCATCCATAAATAACCACTTTTCCCGTTTGGCGTAAGCGCCCACAGCAATTTGCAGATGAGAGAATTTTTTCAGAGCGTTGAAAGCCTTTTTCCGCAGTTCCTCAGACTCAAGCACCGCCAGGCGTCCCCCCAGCAGTTCGCAGACCCGGAAGGCGCCGTTCCAGTGGATCTTTGAGTCAATGAGTATGAACTCCCGGCTGCCGTGGGTGAAGCGTGCCAGTTCCAGAGGGAGTTTTTCTTTTGAATCCAGATGTCTGTTGCGGCGGGGATACTCTTTTTTCTGCCACTCACAGAGAAAGAGGGGCAGAGACATGCTGCTGACAGGAGTCCAGATATTTTTCATGACGGCGGCGTAAGCGGGTTTCCCCTCACCTGTAAAACGGCGCCAGGAACCGAAATCCACCTTCCGGCGGCTGTTGACAAAAAGCCATTGACCATTGATTTTTTTCACCCCCGCATGGACGGGCCACTGGTTGAGCAGAGGCAGTTTTTTGTGGATCAGTTCCATCTCCTCCCGGTTCTCAAACTCCGCAAGTCTGCCGCCCAGAAGCCGGGCGAACTGCTCTGCCTCTTCCCATTGGAATGCCCCTGTCAGACCGCCCACAAGTTCAAAGACCCTGTCCCCCTGCCGGGCCTGCTGGGCGCCCCCCAGAAAGAAGTGTCTGTCATAAAAGGATTCATCACCGGGAGCGAGAACAAAACGGATTCCGATGGTGTTGGGGATGCACTGGTAGCGCAGATAAGGCAGGCGTTCAAAACACTGTTTTTCCTTGCTGTTAAAATTTCCGCCCCGGCAGATAATGGAATTCTGCTGGGTCATGGGACCTTCGGGGAGCACCATTTCTGAAACGTTTCCGTAAATGTCATAAATGCCGCTTCTGGAGGGAGATCTTGAACCTGTGACGTGGGAGCGTCCGCCGGAGTTGCTTTTGATGACGGCGCGTTTTTCAAGGGGGAGTTCATCTTCCCCCAGCCATCCGTTCCGGGCGGCGAACTCCCACTCCGCTTCGGTGGGGGGACGCAGGATATATCCCGGCGGCACAACGCCCCGGCTCTTCATGCTTTTCCAGAGAATATAACAATAGAAGAGGAAATCGTTCCACACCATCCGCTCCACGGGGGTGTTGTTGACGCCTGAGCGCCGGGGATTGATCCCCATGGTGGCGGAGTAGTTTTCACCGGTCACCTCATATTTGCCGATCCAGTAGTGATAGGGGATCTTCACCAGTTTGCCGGTGTGCTGCATCCGCAGCGCTCCGGGCGCCATGAAGACCAGATTCTTGTCATAATCCTGCATAGAGACCCACTCCTTGCCGCAGCGGGGCCCCGCCCAGTTGGTATGGATCTTTTTCTCTT
>JAGBWB010000318.1 GCA_017629975.1 Lentisphaeria bacterium | reverse complement strand
GAAGCCGGAAAACCTTTTTAAGTTCCGCTTTTTGCTTTTTTATTGCAAAAAAGCAAAAAGCGAAGGTTAAAAATTTTTATGAACAATATTTATTTTAAATTTTGAGGTATTATTATGGCACTTTGGGGTGGCAGATTCAGCGGGGAAACCCGCAGTGAAGTAGCAAAATATTCAGAGTCTATCTCTTTTGATCAGCGGCTTTACAAGCACGATATCATGGGCAGCATCGCCCATGTGACCATGCTTGCCAAACAGGGGATCATCCCTGAGGCTTCTGCTGAGGCGATCCGCACCGAACTGAAGAATATTCTGGGACGCATCGAAAAGGGTGATTTTACATACGATATCGCCCTTGAAGATATCCACATGCACATTGAAAGCGCCCTTATCGGTGTTCTGGGCGACGAAGGCGCCCGTGTCCACTCCGGCAGAAGCCGCAACGATCAGGTGGCGCTGGATGTCAGGCTCTATCTGCGCGATGCCGCGTCTGAGATCATTGACGGGATCCGCGAAATGCAGCGGGCACTGGTGCTCAAGGCCTCTGAACATCCCCGGCAGATCATGCCCGGATTCACCCATCTTCAGCACGCTCAGGTGGTGCTTTTCGCCCACCACATGCTGGCTTATGTTGAAATGTTTGACCGCGACGCCGCCCGTCTTGCCGACTGCCGCAAGCGTTTCAATGTTTCTCCCCTGGGCTCCGGAGCCATTGCCGGTTCCACCCTTGCCCTTGACCGGGAGTTCGTGGCGGAACTGCTGAACTTTGACGGCGTCACCCGCAACAGCATGGACGCTGTGGCGGACCGCGACTTTATGATCGAGTTCCTCTCTGCCCTTGCCATCTTCGGTGTCCACTGCTCCCGCCTCTCTGAGGATCTCATCCTCTGGTGCGGTCAGGAGTTTGACTTCATTGAGCTTGACGATGCTTTCTGCACCGGTTCAAGCCTCATGCCCCAGAAAAAGAATCCCGATGTCTGCGAACTCACCCGGGGCAAAACCGCCCGTTTCACAGGCGCTCTCAATGCGCTCCTCACCATGTGCAAAGGACTTCCCCTTACCTACAACCGGGATCTTCAGGAGGACAAAGTGGCGCTCTTTGACGCCATTGATACCGCCATGCAGATCCTTGCGGTCTATCCCCCCATGGTCGCCACCATGACCCTCAAGGGCGCCAATATGGAAAAGGCCGCATCTGACCCCGCTCTGATGGCAACTGACCTTGCCGAAGCTCTGGTGGGGCTGGGAGTGCCTTTCCGTACCGCTCACCACCGGGTGGGTTCTCTTGTGAAATACTGCAAAGAAAAGGGCAAACAGCTGGATGAGATTTCTCTTGAAGAGATGCGTATCACCATCCCCGAAGCCACCGAAGAGTTCCCCCGGATGTTCGATCCCCGCGCCAGCGTCGCCAAACGCAACCTTACCGGCGGCACCGGCTTTGACGCCGTCGCCTCCCAGCTCAAATTCTGGCAGGAAAAATTGAAATAATTTTTTCAGAAAGTAAAAGGGAGCGCCGCTACAAATACGGCACTCCCTTTTTTGTTTGGCTCTGTTCCCTTCACGGGTAGGTAAAATAATTTTTTTACAAAAAACTTTTACAGACCGCTTTTTATTTTGAGAAGCTCAAAAATGAAAAGCGTTACTGAAAAAGGTTTTCCGGCTTCGTTAAACTACGCCGTGACAAGGGGAAAAGGGAAGTTCAGTTTTCGATTCTCGCAGCTGGTTACAGCTGCGAGTTATTCCGAAGCCGACGTTTCGGCTTTTGTTTGCAGAAGTTCTTCAGAGGGCGGTCAGTTTCAGATCTTTGATCTCAACTTTTTCTCCCTCTTTCATATAATATCCCACCAGATAAAATCCCAGTGTTTTTGTATCGCAGCGGGTGGAAAAGGAGTGTTTCACTTCTTTCCACTCCTTTGAGACATCCCATCTGGTGAGTTTTTTACCGTGATAGGAGCCGCCTTTGCCGTAAGCCTGACGGATGGAGATTTGCACCGCACCGTAAAGTTTTCCGGTGCGGTACTTGAAAGAAAGTTCAAACTTTTTCCCCTTAAGCGCACTCCCTTTCAGGGGGATTTCGGTCTGAGCTTTCTGGTATCCGTTGACTTTGGGGTCGGGATTGGCTGTGATGGTGATGACGCCGGAGTCAATTTTCACTCTTGCTTTTTCCGGATTGTACCACCCCTTGAAAGGAGCAGGGATCAAGTTGACCTCAGCGCCGAAACAGGCTCCGGCGCAGAGGAGCAGCAGACAAAATACCTTTTTCATATTGAGGAACCATTCTTTCTTCAGCGGCAGACGATCCAGACCGGACGCCAGATGCCTCCCATTCCGCCCTTGTCTTCAACACGCACAAGGAGCTGCTGGGAGCGTTTTTTCCAGTCAATATTCTGATCAATACGGATGACGAAAGACTTTTTCCAGTCATCAGGCTCCTTGAAGATCCGGGTGCCGCAGAGTTTACCGTTGAGGTAGATCCAGGCGGATTCATCCACGGCGCCGAAAGCCAGGTACACCTCTTTGCCTTTCCACCGGGCAGGCACATCAAGGGAGGTGGCATACCAGGCGTTGCCGTCGTAAGTTTTGAGCGTTTCCCTCATTTCGGGGGAGATCTTCAGTTTTTTGCTCTGCTGTTCCCACGGCGCATCCAGCCGGACGGGACCCCACTGATAAATCTGTTTGAAAGGCTGTTTCCAGACTTCGTTTTTGAGCAGTTCCTGTTTGGGGTCAATGGTAAAATACCAGATGAACCGGGCGGGGAGTCCCTCCTTATAGGCGTTGAGCAGCGTTGCCAGCTGGATATTGGTCACATCGCCGTACTGTCCCTCAATGTGGTAAAGGTTGAAGAAACTCATATTGAGTTTATCCCAGTTGTCAATGCGGAACTTGAGCAGCGCCTTGCCGGTTGAAAATTTTTCCGCAGGCTTGGCAGTCAGGGCGCGCAGGGTCAGACGGCCGTGGAGATGGGCGCGTTTCAGCTTTTCAAGGCGTGTTTTCTGTTGGGGTGTAAGGGGGCGTTTTGCCCCTTCGTCAAGGAACTTTTCTGTGATATCAAAATCCTTTTCAAAATAATATTTGGCGATATCCCACATAAGTCCTCTGCGGAAATTGCCGTAGCGTCCCTTTTCCCGGATCTCTGCCCGGTTTTTCATCAATCTTTTCTCAAAGATCTCCTTGCGCCAGTATTCAAAGTAGCGTTTCACATCTCCGGCGGCAGCGCCGTAGGCGGAGCAGTACTCATTGAGGTGCTCTTCAAAGCTCCTTCCGGGATAAACATGGGCGCGTGCCAGAATGTAATCGGCAACACCTGTGGCATCCCAGAATCTGTGGAGCGAATCGTAATCGGTGCCGAAGATGCCGTTGCGGTATCCGATCTGGAAGAGTTCAAACATGCACTTTTCAAATCCCATGGGGAGTCCGGTGTTGATGTGCATATCATTGGGGCGCTGGAACATCATCTTTGCCCCCATCTTGCGCCACCCGGCATACTGACCGGGAACAACATCCGCCCCCATCATGCCCGGAACGAATCCGATGATGATATTGGGTTCCACCCGGAACTTTTCAGGAGGGAACCGGTAGGGACCGTAAGCGTAGAAAGAGATCTTCACATCAGGATCGATCTTCCGCGCCTCTCTTGCCACGGCATTGGCAAAATAGATGTAGCGGTCGGTGAGGTTATCATCCCACTTCTGCCCGGGGGCGGGAGGGGAATCCAGTTTGCGGCACTCTTTGCATTCGCAGAAGTCGGCGGAGTCATTTTCGCAGACGTTGATGAATGAAGGACGGGGCTTTCTCACCTTCCAGAGATCCACGATCTTTTTGACCAGAGCGGGGTTGGAAACACACATCTTCACCCGGTCGGGAGCGCCTTTGGGTTTTCTGACGCCGTCAACAAGGGCGAAAAATTCAGGATTGGTTTTGCCGTATCTGCCCCACCACTGTGTGAACGCGTGTCCGTAGGCGAAAATGATGCTTTTGCCCTGGCGCATTTTTTTCAGCCACAGTTTGGTTTCCATATCCTGCCGGGCGAAGTCGGACTTGTATTTTTCCTGATAAAAGGCGGGGAGCTTGTTCATAGTTTTGGCGATGCCGTTGCGGAAAGAGTCAAAGTCATTGCGGAACCTGCGCTGGATCAGCTGACCGGGATCCCAGCTGAAATTGCCCTCTTTGAGTTTCAGCACCGGGGAGGGCGTAAAGACGGTGTCCATATCGCCGGGAGCGAGAAAAAGAAATCCCAGCTGTTCCTCAAGAAAGGCGTAGACCGCAGAAAGATCCCCCGTTTTGACCTGATGGGAAAGGATCTCTTTCAGATAGATCTTCTTTGCCGTCACATTGGAGTCGCCGTAGATGCGGGTCTCATTTTTACCCACCTCCCACCGCGCCTCTTCGGACTTGAGTTTCACCTTGTCAGGTTTGCCGAAGCGGAAAGTGTACTTCCCCGGAGTCCCCCTGGAAACGATGGGGATCTCCTTTGAGGTCATCATGGTCAGATGGCGCTGAAGTTCCTTTGCCGCAAACTGAACGATGCCGGGTGAACCCTTGGGAAGAAGGATCTGAGCGCGTGAAGGCTCCACTTCAACAATACCGGCTGCCGCCGTCACTCCGGAAAGTACCAACAGAAAAAGCCATATTTTTCTCATAAACAACTCCTTTTATGTGAGGTAATTTCAAAAGTCATTCAAAAAATGGCAAAGATGTCATTCGCAAAGAGCTGTAAAGGGTAGTTTGAGGCTGCTACCTGCAAGGTAACAGCCGAAAACGCTCCCTTTATCAGATCGAAGCGAGGGCGCTTTGACAATTTTGAGGAGT
>JAGBWB010000317.1 GCA_017629975.1 Lentisphaeria bacterium | reverse complement strand
TCTGGGGGATGATAAAGGCGCCGCTTTCTGGCGTGAACAGTCTGAAATGACCCGCGCCGCCATCAGAAAATATCTCTACGATCCTGAAGATGATTATTACTACGATGTGGATTCTTCAGGTAAATTCCGGAAGTACCGGACGGAGCATATTACAAGGCTTTACCTCAACGAAGTAGTTGAGCAGGATGAATTTGACCGTCAGTACAAGCGTTATTTTGACGCTCCGGAACACTTTGCAACCCCTTATCCATTCCCCTCTGTTTCTGTCAGTGACCCCTCTTTTGTCAGGGAACTCCCCGACAACTGCTGGGGGGGTAACACTCAGGCGCTGACCGCCTTGCGCGCTTCCATGTGGCTTCCCCGCTACGGAAGGAGTGATGAGAGAGAAAAACTTCTCAAACGGTGGATGCGGGCATTCATTGATTACAACAGTGTTTTGCCGCAGGAACTCAACCCTTTTACCGGTGCCCCCATCGGGACCGGAGTAAATTACATGCCGACTCTGTTCATTTTTAAACAAGCCGCAGAGCTGATCCTCAAATGAAAGGTGTTTTCTTATGAAAAAATGTTCTGATTTTACGTTGATTGAACTTCTGGTCGTTATTGCTATCATTGCCATCCTCGCCGCCATGCTGCTGCCCGCTTTACAGCAGGCGCGGTCAAGAGGAATGTCTGCGGAGTGTTCCAACCGTCTGAAACAGATCGGTACCGCCCATGCCATGTATATTAATGACAACAATGATTATCTGGCATGCGGCTATGACCCGAACGGCGCCTATCAGGATACTTGCAGCAAGGCTCATCCGGCATGGGTGGTGCGTCTTGCGCCTTACTTGAATCTGCGTGTTCAGGATTGGTACCGGCTTTATGACTTCACACGAATGAACTGTCCGCAGAAAGAGGATTACCGTCTGCTCAGCGGTGAACGTGCGAGTAATGTTTATACTCTCAACTATGCCACGCGCGTTTATATGAGTGACCGCGGACGCTATGGGGTCAAGATCAATGAAGTGGTGCTGCCTGCAAAAAAGATCTATGTCCTTGACGGCGCCTACTACCGTTATTACTTCAACTATGCAAACTCTTTGAATACATACGCCGTCCGTCACAGAGGCGGTTTGAATTACGTCACATTCGCCGGTAATGTCAACTGGCATAAGAGCGCTGCTCTGAAAGATCAGGGCTATTCTTATTTTGCTCTGAACAGCAAATAAAAGCAGTTTCTTCTGCTGAAAAAAAGACCGTTGCAAGGATTTTTTTGCAGCGGTCTTTTGCATCTTCAGGGCTTTACAGCTTGTACCCCTTGAAGGTCATGGTGAAGTTGACGGATTTTCCGGGCTCAATGAAGAAAGGCGTGTTGCCCTTGATGCCCGGTTTGTTGCCGTAGTTGGAACGGAACACTTCAAGTGTGTAGACCTTGTGCTTGCCGTTGTGGTCGCCTTTGGTGTTGTACCACAAATAGGCGTAACGGATCACAGGATCAAGATACCAGGTGAATCCAACCTTCTTCACGGGGTTGAAGGCTCCCAGCTCAGGCTTGTCAAGAAGGACGGAACGTTCTTCGTAGAAAAGAGGCTTCGTCAGATCAAAGACAGTGGCTTTGAGCTTCTTTGAGGTGGGGACAACCAGAGTGTCAAGATGGCGGTCGGCGGCGATTTGGGGACGCAGACGCCCTCTCCAGTGGAACTGGTAGTGGCTGGGATCGTCAGACTTGAAGTCGGCGGGGTAAACGTTGGCGATGGTGTAGTCGATCTTCAGTTCAGGTTTTCCGGGAACGATGCTCATGATGCGTGAGATGCGGAATTTGCCGCCCCGCATCAGCATGGAGCACTCAAGAGCGATCCGCTTGGGAGAAAGTTCTTTTACAGAAACATCCCAGTCAACAGCGCTTTCGGGAAGCACCTCTTTGGCGGCATCTTCATAGCCCCCCAGAGAGGGAATCGTTCTGTGGCTGAACTTCTGATAGAGTTTGCCCGCCCGGATCTTCAGAGGCAGGGTTTTATGCAGGTCTCCGGCGGTCAGAGTTTCCACGCCGTAGACTTTGAAAGAAACGATCCTGCCGCCCAGTTCCAGCAAGGTGAACTCAATAAGTCCGTTGGAAATACGGAATCCGAAGTTGCCGTGGAGCGTCACAGGAGTGATCTTGAGTTTTGATTTTGCATTCAAGGTGGACTTGGCAAATTCATCTGCCAGATCAAGATAATATCCGGCGCGCTCATAAAGAGCATTGTCAAACATCCACTTGCCCTGACTGTTCATGGCGTTGACCATGGCATTGGCAGATTTTTTCACAGCTTTGAGGCGGGCCGCCAATATCTGTTTGGCAGATTCATCCACGAGTTTGGCGCACCGGCTGCGGTCAGCTGCGGAGTAGCTCCCCTTTGAGGCGCCTGCGATGAATGCCGTGACAGCTTTGCTGTCAAGAGCGTATTTTTTCATTTCATCTGCCAGAGCCGCCAGTTTCTTCAAATTGGCGTCCTGTTTCAGGGTAAAGCAGAGCTGGCTCTTTTTGACTTTGCCTTTGTATGTGACGCTGATATCAAAGGTATTGAGTCCCAGTTTGTTCAGGGGCAGGGTAACGGTAAGTTTCCCTTTTGCGGCGGTGCCTGCCTTTTTGCCGTTGATGTCAATGACGGCGCCCCGGGGGGCCAGCACAGTGACTGTCACTTCGGTCAGTTCGGAGGCGCTGTGGTTGAGAGGAAGGGACTTGACAAGGAAAGTGAAGTCACGCTCAAACTCTTCAAGCTGGGAGCCGATACGGTTGCGAACCTGATAAAGCAGTGCCAGATCATTGGTGAACTTGAAGGGCAGAGCCGGCAGCAGATCCCGGATCTGGGAGTAGACATAAGTTCTGCCTTCTCCGGGGAAATGTTTGTTGACTTTCCGTTCCAGAAGATTGAGATAGTCCGCATCATCCATAGCTTCGCGGATCTGCGCCAGACGCAGAGAGGGAACAAGGTTCCCCTGAGGTGTCACTGCGGGGAAGATGGTTGTGGCTTCACCGTTGGAGTGGGTTTTCTCAAGTTCGGTCCAGGGATTGACCTGAGGACTGGGGGTATGGGTGGTGTGCCACTTCAAACCGCCCTTGCCGCCGTTGGCGTAGATCTGCCAGGCGTAGAGACGGTTTTTGATGTAGTTGCGGTGATCCAGAGGCTGAGTCCAGTTGTAGTACCAGTATTCCTCCTGCTTTTTTTCCAGTTCAGGTTCCACATATCCGAAACCGAAAGGAATGCAGAAGATCTTGATGCCGGGGAGTTCGGGATCCACTTTGTGAGGAGAGAAGAAACGGAATTCAGGTGCTTTGGCAAGAACTCCTGCAAGGAACTTGTTCAGCTCTTTGTAGACTTTGGCAGGGGGTTCATCATAGATGTAGCTGTAATACTTGGCATCTTTGGGGAATGTTTTGACCCAGTGGTCATGGAACTGTTTTGCATAATCACCGGCAAGGCTCCGGGCTTCTTCCGAGAAGAGGGAATGGCCGAAGAGAGTGGGATACCCTTTTTTTCTGCCGAACCATCCGCCGTTGTCGCCTTTCATGCCCAGAATGGGGACTGTGAAACTCCGGATCCCGTAATCGTTGTAAAGGCGCATGATCTCTTTGTCAAATTCGCTCCAGTCGGTGATGGTGAGGCGGCTGCCTTTGCGGGTGTATTTGGGGGGAGCAGGATAGATACAGACGTTGCCGGTGATGCGGTGATTTTTGAAGATCTGTGAAATATCATCTGCCACAGCGCGTCCGGAGCGGGTATCATTGTATCCTCTTTTGGTGGCTGCCACGTTTCCGTAGAAGAAAGTCCGCATGGTGGGGACATCGGGGAGTTCAAAGTTCCGGACAGTCAGTTTCACAGGAACGGTGAAAAGTGTTTTTGTACCGGTGAGAAGTTTCACATTTCCTGAGTAGATGCCGGGTTTTGTTCCTTTGGGGGCGTTGATGCGGACAAAGAAAACAGTGTTTTTGCCGGCGGGGGCATCGGTGGTTTTTTCAGGGACGATGGGGTCTGCGATCTCGCCCTTGAGGGTGGGGTTATCCGGGTTCCGCATGGGAACGTAGCGCACAACGCCGTAGCTCTGGAGTTTTCCGGGGATGATGCCTCCTTTGCCTTTCAAATCAGAGATGACAAGAGAGAGCTGCTTCAAAGGCGTTTTGGGGAAAACTGCCAGCTGGAAAGGCTCCTGCTCATTGGCGGCGGCGGTCAGCTCCACCTCATTCCCGGGCAGAAGCTCCGCTGGGACAGCGTTGGCATCGATCCTGCGGTAGTTGGTCTGCTGCCAGATGGTGATGCCGTTTGCTGTGGAAAGAAGTTTGGCGTTGGCATCGCATACGGGACTTTTTTCTTCTTTGATTTCAGTGACCTTTACATCATCAAGATAGATTTTGTAAGGTCCTCTGCCCAGCCAGATGGTGGTGCTGAATTTGGTGGCATCCGCAGGGGGGTAGAAGGTGGTTTTTATCTGCTGCCATTTTCCCTGTTCAACGCTGCCGTTGGGGAAAAGGTGACGGTATTTGGGGCCGGGAAGAAAGAAACTGACTCTTCCGGAAACTCTCAGATCAGGACCGCCCTGAGCGATGAAGTAGCGGAAACTGAACTCATATTTTTTGCCCCTTGTTACAGGGATGTTGTAAAGATTGATCTCATGGCAGCCGTTTTTGCCTGCTTCTGTAAGCAGAGACTGTTTCCCGGCAAAAGCCTTTTCATTCTGGATTCTTTCAGTCACCAGCTCTGCGGGGATCTTGAAGTTGCGTTTTTTGTCAACAGTTGTGTAGCGGCGGCAGTGAAGAGGCTTGATGGATTTGCCTTCAAAGTCTCCCGCAGGATAGATTTCCCGCGCCTCCGCACTGACGAGTGCTGAGAGAAATACAGCACCTGAAAAGAGGATCTTTGTTTTCATGATAATTATTTACTCCTTGAAATTTGGGTTGTTTATTTCTCTGCGATCCAGAGGGGGAGGATATAGGCTTTGGGATATGTGGTGCTCAACAGCCAGTTGCGTTTGGCTGAGTCCACATGACCGTCAAAATAAAGGACATTCCAACTGCCGGCGCTCTGATGCACGACCGGCCAGGAGGATGTATTTTCCATGGTGGAGTAGTTCTGATTCAGATAAAAAGGA
>JAGBWB010000316.1 GCA_017629975.1 Lentisphaeria bacterium | reverse complement strand
TGATAAAGAAAAACGCAAATTTGATGTGGTGATCCTTGATCCCCCGAAACTGGTAGACTCCCAGCGGGCGCTGATTTCCGGAGCGAGAGCCTATCAGGATCTGGCGCGCCACGGATTCAAGCTGCTGAAGCCCGGCGGCGTGCTTTTCAACTTCTCCTGTTCCGGACTTATGACGGCGGAGCTTTTCCAGAAGATCACAGCTTCAGCCGCCCTTGAAGCTGGTGTTGACGCAAGGATCATCGGTCATCTGGAGCAATCCCCCGACCACCCCACACTGCTTTCGGTTCCTGAGACCTTTTATCTCAAAGGACTCATTTCAGCCCTCAACGCCTGAAAAAAATTTCAAGGGCGAACTTAATTGCAGAAACTGAAAAAATCCCTGTTTCGCAACAGGGATCTTTCAGAGAGTGAGTGAATAAGTGTATCTGTGTGTATGTAAAACCCCGGCCTCCTTTCTGTTTAGTTGTTAATGACTTCCTGCCGGACCACGGGATAGATCCATCTCAGTGAATCCGCCTTTTTTTCCTTTTTACCAGAGTTACCGAAAGGCATGACCTTGCGTTCTCTGCCGTCTGAATTGTAAGTACCGACGGAAAAAGTTCCGTCGTTCCACGCCGCAAGTGCCGGTTCACCGGGAACCGGGTAGGTTTCGCCGTTGACGATCAGCAATGCGGGATCGGATGTACCGGTGATCTCCCCATCCACCTTCAATGCCACATTGCCATTGCGGCAGGAACAGGTGTGGCGTTCCAGAGTCATGCGCCGCACAAAATCAACGATGGATTCCAGCGCAGGGACAAAGTTTTTCAGCACACTGACATGCGCCACCGGTATCTTGCGGCTGTTGGAGCGTCTTTCGACCCTGACACTGCAATTCATCTGTTCCGCACCGGGAAGCTGTTCGCCGTGACAGAACTGCATTCTGGCGTTGAAGACTTCTGAAAAGAATTCATCACAAGCCGCCTGACTGAATTCCAGATATCCGGGGATCGCATGAAGCTGTTTCGGATTGAGCCGGAATTGTCCGTTTTTGATCTGGGTGATCGCCGCCGGCGAAATATGCAGCAGCCTTGCCAGATCGCTCTGATTTTTCTCTCTCAGCAGCAGATGTCTGGAAATGACTGCCCAACCATTGATATGTCCGTTCATAGCAATTTTCTCCTCTTGTTGGACTACCCGAAATACAAGATACAGTGTTCTGTAAATTTTTCAAGAGCGGAAAGAAGAATAGTGTAAAAACTCCTTTGAGCATTTTCTTGAAAGATTCTTTTCCGGGCAAAAAAAAACCCCGGAAAAAACTTTCCGGAGCTGTCAGAAAGAGCTTTCAGCGTGTCACTTGATGAGCTTTGACACAGCCTTAAAAGCGGGATTGAGACTGTTTTTCAACAGTGCAAACAAGATGGATTCAGTGCTGAGGACCCAGGCGCCCGCCTGACGGGCGGTCTCAAGAGCCAGTAGCTTTTCAGACTCCTTGCGGGAGCTGACCGCGTCGGCGGCAATGATCACAGGGTAACCAGCCTCAAGAGCATCAAAAACACTCTGCAAAACGCAGACATGGGTTTCCATGCCGCAGAAGATCAATGAGTGGGGACGCATCTGCGAAAGAGCTTCCCGGAATTTTTCTTCACCGAAAACTGAAAATGAGGTTTTGGCAACCACACAGCTTTTTTCAGGAACAAAAGTTTCAGCGATGGCGGGAATGGTATTGCCGAGTCCTTTGGGGTACTGTTCCGTGGCAATGACGCGCACCCCCAGCTCCGCGGCTCCGCGAAGCAGCACTGAGGCACGGGCAACGATTTCATCGGGATTATACATTGAAGGAACAAGACGCTCCTGAATGTCAACAGTCACAATGACAGGATCAAAACAATTGGGAAGATTCATTTTTCACATTTCCTTTGCTGAAATTATTTTTGGCACAAACCCAGATGGCAGGCGGTCCAGAACCAGAAGAGAGGCGTATACTCATCAGGTCCGCCGCCGTGTCCGTGACAGGTCTTGTGGAACATCATTTTGTTGCCCTGAAGTTCATTGAAAGCCGCATAGATGGCTGAGGGCTGGCAGGTCACATCAATAAATCCGCAACTCATATAAACCGGAACCTTGATCATAGAAGCAAAGTTTGCCGGATCAAAGTAACGCATGACCTTGTAATGCTCGCGGAATCCTTTATTCTCTGAGGTGGGGGGATGGTTTCCGCCGAGAAATCCGCCGCAGTCACAGAAAGCAGGAACACCGCAGCAGGCGGCATTGATCTGAGGACAAAGCGCCGTCAGATAAACCCCGAAACCGCCGCCCTGGCTGGCGCCCAGATAGGAGATATGCGCCCTGTCGATCTCAGGCATGGCAGTCACATGATTGATCATACGCACAGAACCCAGGATCGCCCGGTAAAAGAAGGTGTATTCAGCACCTTTATCAAGTCCTGCAGTCCAGTAGGAGTCAGGCTCAAGAGAGTTTGTATAGGCCTGATGGATCTTTTCATGTTCCGCACGGGTCACAGGAGGACGGTAGGGATGAGTGAAAATGCTCAGCTGGGCGATCCGGGCTGACAGCCATTTGTCAGCGGTTTCACAATGGAGTTTGAAATGCTCCTGACACATGCCGACTCCGGCGCCTTCGTAGTAGACCATAAGGGGCATGGGACCGCCGGAGCGGGGCAGCCGCAGAAAAGCGTAACATTTGCAATCATTGACAGTGTTGCATTCAAGCAGAAAAACCCGGAACATTTCATCTGACAGCGAAGTGAGCTCTTCACTTTTGAAGTCTGCGGGGATCTTTTCCAGATTGCCAAGTGCATTCTGCCAGAACTCCCGGAAATCCTCCGGTTCGGGCAGATAGGGGCGGATCATTCCCGGATCAAAGGCGGCTCCGGCGAGGGCGCTCTGCATTCCGGGGGCCTGAGCCTTGCAGCGCAGGACTCCGGGAAATGAAAGCGTCTGCTTCAAAGTGCAGGGGGAAGTCACTTTGTATCTTGCCAATTCTGCTTCACCGTCACAGGTAAAGATGACTTCAAGTTCTGTTCCGCTCTGAGGTGCAGTCACAGTAAACTTTGCCTTTTCCCCCACCCGGTAGAGGTGGGAAGGACGGTCAACTGTGATTTCGATTGCAGGCAGATTTTCTTCACTCATAATACCATACTCCTTAGAAATATTTACAGAGCCAGAGTCAGAGCCATGATCAGCATTCCGCCGATGACTCCGCCGATGGCCCAGTGGTGTTCACCGTATTTTTCTGCCAGCGGCAGCAACTCATCAAAGGCGAGAAAGACCATGATCCCCGCCACAGCGGCAAAGATCAGAGGCAGCAGGAGGGGGGAAAGGAAAAACTGCATCAATCCCAGAGCCACGAGGGCCCCCAGCGGTTCGGCAAGTCCGCTTAAAAAGGAGTAAATAAAGGCCTTGCTCCGGCTGCCGGTGGCGTTGTAGATGGGCACAGAAACAGTGATCCCCTCGGGGATATTGTGGATCGCAATGGCGGCGGCGATGGAAATTCCTGCGGCAGAACTTCCCTGAGCGGAAATAAATGCCGCCATGCCCTCAGGGAAGTTGTGGATCGTCACGGCTATGGCAAAAAGGACTCCACCTCTCAAAAGCTGTTTTTTTGTGGGCTGGGAGCCTTTGATCTCATCGTCCACATCCTGCACTTCGTGGGGATTTTCGGCGGAGGGGATAAGGCGGTCGATCAGCATGGCAACAAGCATTCCTGAAAAGAAAGCGGCGGTTCCCCCCAGACTGCCCAGACGTTCTCCCCAGAGCTTGCCCAGTTCACTGTGGGCCTCGCCCAGCATTTCAAAGAGGGAAATATAGACCATCACGCCTGCCGAAAGTCCCAGCGCACAGGAAAGGAATTTTCTGTTGGCGTGTTTGGCAAAGAGAGCGATCAGACTGCCTGCGCCGGTAGCCAGTCCGGCAACAGTGGCAAGTCCCAATCCCCACCAGATTCTGTCAAGTTCCATGATTCACCATTCCTTTTCTCAGACTGCTCCGTTACAGGTGCAGCTCATACTTTGATAAATATACATCTGAAAAGTAATTTTTTCAAACAAATTGTACTTTTTTACTTGAAAAATAAATAAATGCGGGATATATTAATTTTATTGCATGGTTGCACCCG
>JAGBWB010000315.1 GCA_017629975.1 Lentisphaeria bacterium | reverse complement strand
GCTGCCTCTTTCCATGATCTTCCTTGACGCCGGGACCGAGGCACTTCAGCTGGAAATGAGCGATGATGTCGCCGCCTGGGAAATTGTGCCCGGCTATCAGGAAAATGCTATGCTGTGGAACAAAGCGGATCAGGCATACGATGTGCGCTGGTCCACCTTGTGCGACCGCAGAGGGGATGTTCTTGACAAGCCTCTCAAGCTGAAGTTCCGTTTAACTCTCCCCTTCGTCAAAAAGAATATCGTTCCTCTGCGCCGGGTCTCTTCGGCGATCTACTTCAACCGTCCCTTTGAAGAGCGCTGGCCCACGGAAGAGGATCTTGCAAACATGAAAAGGGCAGGGATCGATCTTCTGCGGCTCCACTGCGACGGCGACAGCTTCAAGAACGGCATCTACTGGCGCGCCACCATCTATCCTCCTTTCCCTGCTGAAGAGATGAAGAAGATGGACGCCTTTATTGATGCTGCCCACCGTTACGGGATCCATGTGGTTCCTTATTTTTCAGTGAAAGAGTTCCATTTTGACTCCCCTGACTACAAAGAGAACTTTGAGAAGTGGGGCAGACGGGGATGGCAGACAGCCCCCATCCGCACCAACGGAACTTTCGGAGCGGTGATGTGCCTTGCGTCGGATTGGAAAAACAAGCGCCGCAGCTCCATTCTTGAAGTAATGAACAATCATGCCTTTGACGGTATCTACTACGACTGGTGCGCCGGACTTGAGTGCGACAACCGGGAACATGGAACTGCTGCCCACTGGGACAACGATCAGCTTCTTGAACATCTCCGCTGGACTGCGGAGCAGTTCAAAGAGCGCCCTGAGCGTTATCTGCATACCACCTTTGTCGCCTCTCTTGCCGTTGAAAACGCCGCCACCATGGTCATCACCGAGGAACAGGGATTCCCGGAACCCGGTCCTCAGATGTTTACGCCCCATGTGCATTTTCTCAATGTGGCGCCCCGCCAGATCTGCAGCATGATCCGGAACGCAACGCCTGTTCAGGATCGTCAGGTTGCCATGGCGGCGCTGCTGCACCACGCCACGGTATCCTCTTCTGCACCGCAGTCCCTTGAGTTCTACGCAGGGCTTGACTGGATCGATGAAGTGACAAAGTATACCGCCCACACCGCTCCCGGCGAGAGATTGGCTGTGAGCAGCAATGAAGAGGTGGGCGTCAGCGTCTACTGGAACGATGATGAAGCTCTCATTGTCTGCGCCAACTTCAGTGAAGAAAGAGCCTCAAGCGAGATCACCGTTGATCTGCCCGAGAAGCCGGGAATCGAAGAAACTGTTGAACTTGCCGGACTTGAGGTCAAAGTGATCCGCTGCAAGCTGCTTGTGGATGAGTGCTGACACGAGCTGTTTTTCCGCCGCTGTTCCGGGGGGATCCGGCGCGGCGGCGGAAAAAAAGGGGTGATGTCTGAAAAAAATTAAAAATTTTTCTTGACATTATTCAAAAGAGGTATTATATTATTGATATCATCAAAAAGGTTGCGGGTGTAGCAAAACGGTCATGCCCCAGCTTCCCAAGCTGGTCACGCCGGTTCGACTCCGGTCACCCGCTCCATTTTTTTTGCCTTTTTTCGTAAAAAAGAGTGTGAAAGGAGCTTTTAATAATGAAGTACGGAGTTCTTTTGCTGTCTGTTTTGAGTCTGATGTTTTCCGGATGTGCAACAAAGTTGATGCCCTCTGAGGATATTGAGGCTCCCCGCCTTTACGCTTCTTTGATCAGCGTTCTGAAAGATCCTCAGCTGCCTGCCAACAGTAAAGAAAAGTATGACGCGATCCGTGCTTTGATGAAGAAGGTGGACTTCACTTTTACGAGAGAGACCAAGACCATCAACGAATTTCTTTCTCCTGCGGATGCCATCATTGACCTGCCTGAAGCTGTTGACCGCCGGATCACCTTCAACTATCAGTACCGCAACAATTATGTGCGGCTCACCTTTTTTACCTACCGCAACTTTGTGGTCCGAGTGGATATTACCGAAAAATGAGCGATGCTGAATTCATGGCAGCTGCCATGGAAGAAGCCGCCGCGGCTGCGGCGGCAGGTGAAGTCCCTGTGGGGGCAGTGGCGGTCCGCGACGGTGTGATCGTTGCCCGGGGGCGCAACTGTGTTGAATCCCGGGGAGCTGTGGATGGACACGCCGAATTTGAACTCATGCGTAATCTGTGCCGTGAAACAGGAGACTGGCGGCTGGAAAATTACGACATCTATGTGACCAAGGAACCTTGTTTCATGTGCAGCGGCATGTTGATCAACGCCCGTGCGCGCCGGATCGTTTACGGATTCTCTGACAGTGCCGCAGGCGGCTGCGGCGGCTCTCTTGATTTATGTGCACATCCGGGCAATTTGTGGCATCCGGAAGTGGTTTCCGGGGTATGTGCGGAAGAGGCGCTGGCGCAATTCCGTGCTTTTTTCAAAGAAGTTCGCAAAAAAAATAAAAAAGGCTCTTGAAAAATTGTTTTTCCGGGTTTATAGTATGCATTGTAAAACTGTGATGATCTGAGGGTAAAAAGCAATAAGGAATACCTGAAGAAAATCCGAACCCAAAGGAGCCCGAATGAACATGAGACACAACAAATTTACACTGGTTGAATTGCTGGTGGTAATTTGCATCGCCTCGCTTCTGATGGGGGTGGTGCTTCCGGCCTTCAACCGCATGGTCACAGGCAGCGCCGTCGACCGTCTCGCCTCAAACCTCAAGCTGCGCCTTGAGCGCGCCCGATCCCAGGCCGCTTCTGAAAATAAAGATATTGCTCTTATCCTTCCTTCCGGCAGTGACTCAGATTGGAGCACTCCCCAAGAAAAAGCCGCCCGTCTCGGCGGTTCGCGCATGTGCGTCGTAAAGGATCCCGATGATGAACTTGATGTTGATTTTGTCAAGTGGGTCATCAATGAGGATTGGACTCTTCCTGAACGCGGAGCCTGTCTTGTTTATGTGTCAAAGGATGACCCCGTTGATACCAATGGAACCCCCGATGACCCCTCTGATGATGTGCTGAAAAGTTCTGTTGTCGGAACAACCAAAAAAATCGCCCTCAAATCAGTTTCCGCTCTCACTGATGAAACTTCCGGTAAAGATAAGCCTCTGAAGTCAATTCGCAACTACAATAAAAGCGGGAGCGCAAGAAGCAATTGTGCCGTTATCTTTTCACCCGGAGGCAGCATGAGAAGTGCCGGAGATGTTTATCTGGTCATCCATGAAGCCATGGTCATGCCGGATGGTTCTCTTCTCTACCCCGGCGGCGGTGTTCAGTTTTCCAATTTCCGTGTTCTCAAGATCAATCGTTTAACTGGAAAAGTGGAGTATCACAGATGATGAAAAGATTTTATTTCAATATGATTGAAATCATCCTTGCGATCGCTATTATTTCAATCGGCATTTCCAGTGTTATGGTGCTTTTTACCTCCGGTATCAAATCCGGTCAGGAAGCTGTCTTGAGCGGAACATTCCCCGATATCTCTGAAAGTGTTCTTGCTCAAATCCAGAGCGAGATCCTCAAAGACCGCAATGGAGATGGGTGGCGCAGTGATATCGCCAACATTGCTCCTGTCGTTGCTGATGCTGATTGGGGAGTTGAGAAAGATACGATTGACAAGTTTGACTCATCTCTTTTCGGAATCAGCGATAAAAGCGAGACTTTGACTAAGGGAACTGCCAATGGATATTTTCTTTACAGGCAGCTTGAACCTGTCAAAAAAGAAGATAATTCATGGGGATATGTCCCTGTGATTTCAGCCATTGCCCGTGTCCGGCAGCGCAGTCTGCCTGTGATAGAGCTTTCCAATCCTCACAAGCCTCTGGAATCCCTGAGCGCTGATACGGTCAATGGGTTGAAGAACGCCAAGGGCGAGTCTGAAAGTGACGGAGCCATTACCGCCGATTTCAGAAAGGTCATTGAGGTCAGGATCTCTTACCCCGCAGATAAAGTTCCTGCCGACAGAAAGGTCAAGACTTTTGTCCTTGAGTATTACAACGATCAGTATAACCTCATATCCAGTGAGGGGGTAAAGGAATGAAACGCAAAAGAAAAAATTTTACCCTGGTTGAACTGCTTGTTTCCATTGGAGTTTTCAGTGTGCTTCTTGTGGTCTTTATGCAGCTCTTTAACGGTTTGCGCCTTGCCTGGACCAATACCGAAAAGAAAAACGATTTGCAGCAGAGCAGTACCATCTCCATGGGCATCATTTCCGATCTCCTGGGCAGCATCGCCGGAGTGAATGTTGAAGAAACTGTCGGCGGCACTACTAAAAAGATCCCTTTCCCTTTCTATCTGCACCGTGTTTCCGGCAGTTCTGATGCCGCTTGCAACTTGTACTTTGCGACTAAAGCCGGTAACAGAGAACTGCCCGGGAGCAATCAGGTCAGGTTTGTAGGTCTTGTTTTCCCTCATGCCGACAGGAATCTTGGCGTAGCGGCGGAAGATCAGAATAAAATCTATCTTACAGTCGTTTCCAATGCGTCAGAGGATGCTGCGGGTAAGGACATAAGTTCAGACAACCGGGATGTTTTTCATAAATTCTGGCCTGCTCCCCAGTTTGACGGCTATGAAAACCCTGCCGCTGCAAGACAGGGCTTGAGAGATCTTCTGAACAGCAAAGCCAAGGCCGCTACCGGGAATCCTCTTCCTCCTCAGCAGCGTACTGAACTTTATAAAAATGTGACTGAGTTCAAGGTAAAGGTATTCAATGCATCAGGCAGCGAGGTTGAAAAAGATAAATCAGAGGTTTTTGAGATGCCCGATTCTCTGGAAATAACCGTTTCATGTTTGAATGATGCTGATTTTCTGATCTGGAAGAATCTCAGCGGTGAAGCGCGTACCAATTTTCAGCGTGAAAAACAGACCGCATATACCCGCCGTTTTTATATTGGTGACCGTTGGAGTGTAGGAGGTGACTATGGCAAATATTGAACACAGAAGAGTTTCTCAGAGTGGAGCCGCCTTGCTTTTTGCTCTTGGTATTTTGTCTTTGCTGCTTATTTCAGGCGTTGCGTTTCTCGGTAATGCCCTTATTACCCAGAAAGTCATGCTCAATAATGAAGAGAGCGCTTCGGCAAAAACTCTGGCTCACGCCGCTCTCAACAGAGCCATGGCACATTTGAGTTTGTTCAATCTCTCTCAGGTCGCCAAGACCGGCTATTATTATGCTTCTGACGCTTCAAGCGTATACAGCCGTTCCAATGCCGATACTTTCAATCCGGCATCATCACCCTTGTTGAGTGTTCTTCGCGACGGACTTTATGTCAACGACGGCGATGATGCAACAAATAAGGAAAACCGTTCGCTTTTGACTGTCAAAAGAAGCAGATTTCTGCTGCCATCATGGTATAATGCAGAAAAAACTGCGGCTCAGTGGGTCTATGTCCACGAAGACGGCACATATTCAGACGGTCAGTCCACCACCAAGACTTCGCCCATCGTCGGCAGATTTGCTTATCAGGTGGTGCCCCAGAGTTCTTCTTCCCGGCTTTCTCTCTTTGCTGTGACGGCAGGGGGAAGTGCCGGCGGTGTTGCAAAAATTGAGTCTACTTCAAACTCAACCTATACAAGGATCCCTCAGAAGCACCGTTGGGGACTTGAGGTTGATGAACTGCTCATTCCCGGTATTGACAACATGTTTGAATATTACTGGAAGAATGGTTCTGCTGAATTGTGTGACCCTCTTCATGAATTTGATACCTTTATCAGTATGCTTTCAGGCAACAAGAGTGCTGTGAAAACTTTTCT
>JAGBWB010000314.1 GCA_017629975.1 Lentisphaeria bacterium | reverse complement strand
CATACCCAGGCTGAGGGTGAAGAACGCCTGCCCCACAGCGGCGATGATGCTGGAAGCTGTCAATTTGGAAAGATCAGGCTCAAGGAAGAAACGCACCCCCTTGGCGGCTCCGGGCAAAGTCAATCCCCTGACGATGAGGACGCACATAAGGATAAAAAGCAGAGGCATAAGCATCTTGCTCCATCTTTCAATCCCTTTCCGGACACCGGCAAGGGAGATGCCGAGGCAGCAAGCCATGAAAAGAAGCTGGGCCCCCACCACGATCCACTTGCAGTTTCCGGTGGCGTGAAGAATGGGCTGCATCACCTTTTCGGCGCCCTCAATTGTGGTGAATCCGTTGACACCGCGGATGGAGTCCACAATGTAGACCAGAGTCCATCCGCCGATGACTCCGTAGTAAGACAGCAGAATGATGGGAACAAGACCGCAGAAGAATCCAACTGTCTTCCAGCCGAATCCCAGGAACATGGCACCGATCACTCCCGCAACGAGAGCACCGGCGGGATTGCCGGTTATCAGCATGATCAAGGAGCTCAGAAGCAGTATGGAGGAGATTAAAAGCGTAAATTCGCTTTTGACAGGCGTCAAATGAGAAAAGGCTTTGACAGGATTGGCTCCGGCGGCACGGCCCAGAGAAATTTCTGCCATCATCAAAGGCACGCCGATAAGCAAAACCACCAACAGATAAATCAATACGAAAATACCGCCGCCGTTGGTTCCTGTCATGTAAGGGAAACGCCAGATATTTCCCAAGCCGATGGACGAACCTGCTGCTGCCAGCAGAAATCCCAGCTGACTTGACCAGTTGTTGTTGCTTTCTTGTGCCATAAATTTTTAACTCCTGAAAGTTGGATAAAAAAACATCTTTCTAATATAGCACAAAAAGAGATATTTTTCAACAACTTAAGCAAATTTTACTCAAGAATATTTTGTCTTATTGCAGAAATTTCTTCCGGAGTGAGTCCGATGGCAAGACAATATTTTTCGATCTGTTCCTGAATGGGCAGTTCTTTTGATGAGTAAGTTGCGATTGTTTCCTGCCATTTTTGGAAATATTCAAAATTGCGGGAACAGGGGAAGGGGCCCAAGGCACTGAGTTCGTAATCATCGTAGAGTTCTTCGAGGGACACTCCTGCAAGGCCGTTGAACAGAAAGGAGATTTCTCCTGTCCGGCCAGCACCTCCCCGGCAGTGGACGTAAATAGGATAATTCTCTTTAACAGCGAAAGTTTGCAGCGTTTTGCGGAAAAGCTCACACTGCTCCGGAGTGAAAGAGTCGAAGGCATTGACAGTATAATGAAGCCATTGAACCTCTTTTCCAAGAGAGGAGACACCGCCTGCTGCGACCTCTTTGACCACCTGGGTGTCGTAACGCAAATCAAGGTCAGTCTTGATTTTCAGATTTTCAAGGATATATTTTCTATTCTCTTCAAAAAAGAAGTCGCATACGGTCTGAGACCCCCTGTAGACGATCCCCTGTTTTACTTTTTTGCCGCTGAGAGTTTTTCTGCCTCCCAAGTCCCGGAAATTTACCGGTCCCCCGGCTGACAGGGGAAATTCGATAAGTCTGACTCCGGGAGCTGTGTTGAATGAGCTTGAAGCTTTATTTCCTGCGCTGTCGGTGATTTCCCAAAAATATTTTTCTTCCGTAAAGAGATTGCGGACTCTGTAACTTGTTCCGTAAAGATTGGAAACGGTGTGCTCATCGTGTGAAGATGCAACACGCAGTGTATAAGGGGCACGCCCTCCTTCCCAAACCAGATCCACCCCCAGGGGCGCATGGATGTTTGAAGTGCAGATAAGGGGGTGACGGGTGCCCAAATCTCTGCGGCGCAGAACACATTCGCGCCAGTCCCGACGCAGCAGAGGAAGTTCTGCATTATTTTCGGGAAGTGTAATGTGCAAGGGGGACACTGCGGTATTCATCTTGAAAAAAAACTCCTGTGTTGGATGATTTTAAATGAGCGTGGTTTGAATATCGGGAAACAGCGGACATCTGTATCTCTGATGAAAAAGATGTCCGCTGTTGTCAGTTGAGAGCTGTTACTTGAAAATGGCTTCTCCGAAACATTCCGGCTCGTGGAAGGTCATGTTTTCAAGATTGGGTGACCAGAGAGAGAGCTCCGGTTCACTTTTGGGTGAGAAGTAATCTGTACGGGCAATGTTGAGGAGCCACTTTGTCCCTCTGGAGGGAACAGCTGTTTTCAACGTGGAATAGGGAATGGTCAGCACGCTGTACCACACATTGCCTTTACGGTAATTTCTGATTTGCCACTTGCCGCTCCATCCCCGGTCAAAGGTGTTGAACTTGGGATCAAGGGGATCGGTAATCAGCCCCCGGGCGGCATCGTAGGTGGATTTTTCAATGGGATTCCAAAGCAGATGGTAGTAAATTTCTTTCCTTGCAGCGGGATCAACGAAGAACTCAAGGCAATCCCGGGAGGGGGCACTGCCGTCGTGTCCCAGGGCAACGTAAGTGCGCTGTTTGGGAAGTGCTGCTTTGAAAGCGGCATAGAAGTTCTTTTTATCGTACATCAGCTTGAAAGAGGTGTGAAGTTTCACCGGGCCCGCCTGAATTCCGGAAATTCCGGTGAAGGGAACATTTTTCCAGGCGCCTTTTTCCACGTCGTTGAGATTGCCCCCTTTGTAAGGGAAGACATTGACCCGCTTCTTCAGGGCTCCGGGGAGTATTTTGCTCTTGCGCAAAGCAGGGATATTCCAGTTGAGGGGGGCGCCAATGGGGGCGGCAAGTCTGCCGTTTGCCATGATCAGAGCTTTTGAGGCGTTGCCGCGGATAATCATTTCGGGCCATCCGGGGATGCTCTTCTTTTTGCCGTTGGCATCAAAGTAGGAGTTGATCATCCGGTTGCGTTTTTCCATCTCGCGCATATCTGGGCGCTTCTGTCCATCGCGGCAGGCGTCTGGTTCTGCAAATTCGTATCCCTGAAGAATAAAACCGAATCCAAAAACCGCAAGCCGGGGAAATCCGGTGCGGTGAAAAGGGAGGAAACAAAATGATTAAACAAGCAAGTAAACGCTTCCTGTCGTTGATGCTGGCTCTGATCATGGTCATCTCT
>JAGBWB010000024.1 GCA_017629975.1 Lentisphaeria bacterium | reverse complement strand
CTGCAAAGCAGCAGTAAAAAGGCTCCTGCCAAAAAGAAAAATGCTCTTCTCATGATCTCAAACTCCTTGCTGTTGTTCCTCTGAAGAGTCCATTATAAGCTGCCGGAAGAGCTTTTTCAAATTTTTTTCAGCGCAGAAAAAAAGAACTGCGGCAAAATATTTTTTGCTGCAGCCCCTTTTCAGAGAAGCGGAAACGATGTTCAGTCTGCCAGCCAGCGCTCAAGGTTGGCGGCGACAAAATCGTCGTCATGGAGTTCAGGATAGGCGTCGTGGACCCGGGTGATCTCCTCAGCCTGTCCGGGAGAAAGAACCTCTTCAGGATCAATACACCAGATACCGGGGAGCAGTCCCTGACGGCGCAGCACCTCGTGCAGTCCGGGGATACATCCGGCAAATCCGTGTGACGGATCAAAGAAGGCGGCGTTGCAGTCGGTGATCTTGATGGCGCGGGTCAGAAGTTCCTGAGGCACAGGAGCGCCGCTGGAGATCAGAGCGTGGAGTTCATCAAGAAGTTCCACAGCTTTCTTTGTCCAGGCGGACCAGTGGCCCAGAAGTCCGCCTTTGATACGGAGCTTTTTGCCGTTGATATCATACTCTGTCAGAAGATCAAGGAGCAAATTATCATCATTTCCGGTATAAAGAGTGATATCATCTCTTCCCGACTCAGCCACAGCGCGCACCACATCAAAGGTGCAGTAGCGGTTGAAAGGAGCCATCTTGATGGCAAGAACATTTTCGATCTTTGTGAATTCACGCCAGAATTCATAAGGCAGGATCCTGCCGCCCACACTGGGCTGAAGGTAGAAACCGATAATGGGCATCACCTCAGAGACAGCCTTGCAGTGTTCCAGCATGGCTTCAATGGAGTCATTTTTCATCGCAGCAAGAGAGAGAAGTGCTGCATCATATCCGTTGGCGGCTTCAAATTCAGCTTCGGCAACAGCCTGCTCAGTGCGTCCGCAGACGCCGCCCACTTTGAGGATCTTTTTGCCCTGCTTTTCGCACCACTCATCAATGAAGCGTGACGTTTCACTCAGAACCGGCTTGAAAAGTCCCACTTTGGGGTCGCGGATGGCAAACTGAGTGGAGTGCACCCCCACAGCAATACCGCCCACGCCGCAGTCAATGAAATAGCGGGTCAGGGCGCGCTGATATCTGGGAGCAAAGTTGCGGTTTTCATCCAGAGCCAGAACCTGAGCGGGGATGGCAACGCCTTCGCGGACTTTTTTCAATACTTCAGGAGCAATATCACAAACTTTTTTCATTTTTCAAAACTTTCCATTGTTGACTTCAAAGTGGGTGGGTTTACCGATGGAAATACCGCCGTCTGCGATCCATTGCGCCTGAAGACGGATCATTTCCTCAAGGCTCATCCGGGGATATCCGAAAAGAGAGCACATCCTGGAAGCATCGTTCAAATAGTTGAGATCTCCGGGAGTTCCGGCAAATTTCACCTCTTTGCCCATGACTTCGCCCATGATTTTTGCGGCCCGTTCCACGGTGGCGGTTTCAGGACCGGTCACATTGAGAATGGCGCAGGGGGAATCGGCAAGTTCAAGAGCACGCAGAGCGGCGGCATTGGCGTCGCCCTGCCAGATCACGTTGAAATAGCCCACAGTGTTGTTGACCTCCCGGTCTTCCCAGATGGCGCGACCGATGTCATGAAGCACGCCGTAGCGCAGGTCAACAGAGTAATTCAGACGGAAAAGCAGAACCTTTGTGCCGTTCTTTTTGGAGTAATACTCAAAGACCCGCTCACGCCCCAGACAGGACTGGGAGTATTCCCCCACAGGGGCAGGAGCGACCTCTTCGGTGCATCCCCCCTCTTTCACGCTCATAAGGGGATAGACGCACCCCGTTGAAAAGGCCACGATGCGACTCTCTTTGAAATGCTCCGCCACCAGTGCGGGTGCCAGCACATTCATTGCCCAGGTCAGTTCTTCGCTGCCGCCGGTACCGAATTTGCGTCCGGCCATAAAGATCACATTGGGGATCTGAGGGAGTTTTTCAACCTGTTCCCGTTCCATCAGGTCGCAGGCGATGGTGATGATGCCTGCCTTATCCAGTTTCACCCGCTCTTCAGGGTTGGAAAAACGGGCAACACCGTAGACCTTTTTTTCAACTCCGGCGGCCTTGATGGCCTCAACGGCCTGCATCCCCATGGTCACGCCCATTTTTCCGGCGATACCGAGGATCATGATATCGCCTTCAAGGCGTTTCATCATTTCCACAAGTTCCGGATGAGGCAATGAAAGAAAGGCATCCAGCTTTTCCACAGAATCCAATTTTTCTTTGCAATACATTTTGTGTTCTCCTTAAATATGTTGGATTTTTTCAACTGAAAATTTCATTTACAAACTCAATGACGCGGGTCCTTTTGGGAGCAGCGGAAGTTCCGTGGACATGCTGCATGTAAAGCACGGTCACTTCCCGTTCAGGATCGATGCAGAAGTAAGCGCCCCCTGCCCCGCCCCAGCCGAAGTCGTTCCGCATGGTCTGGCCCCGCCGGGGACAGCGCACGCCGAGACCGTAGCTGTAATAAGGACCGTTCCAAGTGGCTTTCTGCTGTTCATCATCCAGCTCATCGTGCCGCATCATGTCAATGGTGGAGCGTTTCAATATGCGTTCCCCCATGCAGAGCGCCTGAAGAAGTTTATTGTAGTCCTCTGCGGTTGAAACACATCCGGCGCCGCCGGAAGCATAGCAGGGACCGAGACGGAAAGGCGCGGAACCGGAGTACCCTATCCCCTGAAGAAGACAGAGCGGATCCCCGGCAGAAAGTTCATGGTAAAGGGGCAGCAGTGTATCGTACTGTGCCGAAGGCAGCAGAAAGGTGCAGCTCTCCATGCCGAGTACATCAAAGATGTTTTTGGTCACATATTCGTTGAATTCCATTCCGGCAATCTCTTCAACCACAGCCGCAAGCACATCGTGAGCAAGACTGTACTGCCACTTTGTGCCCGGTTCAAAGTCGAGAGGTTCCTGAGCCAGATAACGGATCACTTCGCGGGTGGGGCAGCTGCCTTTGGTGTCATCAAACGCCCGCCGGAGTGCCGGAGCATTCAAATCATAGTTGAATCCCGCTTTCATGGTGAAAAGATGGCGGAGCGTTATCTTGTTCCGGGCATCCGTAATACCATCCGGAGTCCGAACTTTCATCTGAGCGTACTCAGGCAGATAACGACACAATTCATCCTCAAGGTCAAACTTTCCCTGTTCCCAGAGCTGAAGAGCGGCACAGCAGGTGATCATTTTGGAACAGGAAAAAAGCTGATATTTTTCACTCCCGGTCAAGGGACGCGTTTTTTCCTTGTCAGCAAATCCGGCTGTATGGCGGAAGACCACTTCACCTTTACGGCAGACGATGCAATCATTGCCGGGAACAGGAAGTTCCCGCAGTCCGTCCAGAAATTTTTCAAGTTTCTCAAACATTTTTTATTCCTGAAATTTTATTCGGGGTAGTTGACAAACCACCCCGAGAGAAAGATTTTTTTCGCCGTCAGGCGCGGATTCCTGATCCGGGTCATACACTCGTTGTAGGCGGCAACGCCGATCTGTTCCCAATCCACCGCCACCGTGGGGAATCGTGAATACTCAGGCAGCAGCAGCTGTTTACCGTCCATGCCCATGATCACATGGTCCTCAGGCAGCGCTCTTCCGGTATCCTGTTTGTACTTCAAACAGGCGGCATGGGCCCACTCGTCTGAAGTAAAAAGGTATCCAGTCCCGGAACGGAACGCAGTGATCTCTACAACAGGCGCAGAAGAACGGATCCCCTCTTCAGCCGCCAGCATGGAAAAGACTTTTCCACGGAGCAGAAAGGCGTTGTTCATGGAGGAAAGGATCTTCACATGGCGGATCCGGCGCTCTTTGAAATACCTGACTGCCAGCTGGGCTGCCAGATGGGGATCCAGATCCACCACGGAAACCGAGCCGTCAAAGGAGTTTTCCATCATGATCCCCACAGCAGGGACCTTGAGATCAAGTTCAGAATAGACGGCATCATACTGCCAGAGCAATATGGCGCCGTCATGTCCGGCGGCAAGTTCCCTCATGGCAGCGGCATCGCGGGAGGAGCGGTCAAAGATCACGCTTTTGACAAGAGTCCCCTCTTTCTCTGCGGAGGAACTTATCCCTTTCAGCGCAGAGAAATAGAGGCCTGCTGAAAAAGAATATTTTTCTTTTCTAAATGTAGCATATTCAACTCTAATATTATTATTTATTTCAATAACACCCAAAGTTTCATTTATATATTTTGTCTTAAATTCTGTTCCCTCTAGCATTT
>JAGBWB010000313.1 GCA_017629975.1 Lentisphaeria bacterium | reverse complement strand
GTATTCATACTTCTTTATTTTGAGGCAATTTCAAAACTCCTCAAAATTGTCAAAGCGCCCTCGCTTCGATCTGATAAAGGGAGCGTTTTCGGTTGTTACCTTACAGGTAGCAACCTCAAACTACCCTTTACAGCTCTTTGCGAATGGCATCTTTGTCATTTTTTGAATGACTTTTGAAATTACCTCTTTTGAGTAAAAATTACAAAAATCACTCTTTCAGTGAGCTGAATTCAATTCCGAAACGGGCAAGGTATTTGCCCAGACGGTCTGAATCGTTGCTGCTGCTTTTTTCCTACCTTGAGACGGCAAAAAATTTTTTCCCGGCTTCAGCGCGGCTGCGGGAGTTCCGGCAGACTTCAATGACCTTTTCCAGCTGGGCAAGTTCAAAGAGATCATATTTTTCCTTGTAATCCGCTCCCAGGATCCGGGCAAGAAGCGCATTTCCGGGGCGCGGAGCGCTCTTTTGCCGGGAACGGCGGATCTCCTGATCGACACACGCCATGTCGATGCGTCCGCCTGAACTCAAGGTCGCCATGCGGGTGATGGAGGCGTTCAGATCTCTGAAGTTTCCTTTCCACAAGTGTTCCGGATCAAGGGCAAACTTCAAAAAAGCCTCCCGCGCCTCTTTGTTGAAAGTGATGTGTTTGCCGCTTTTTGCGCTGAAGCGTGAAAGTTCATACTCCAAATTGGGTTCAATATCCTCTCTGCGGTCGGCAAGTCCGGGCAACGTGAAGTCCCACAAATTGATGCGCGCCAGCAAATCGGAACGGAATTCCCCCCGTTCAGCGGCGGATTCAAGATCAAGGTTGGTTCCGCATATCAGTTCAAAATCGCTTTCAGTTTCCACATCCGCCCCCAGAGGGAAGAAGCGCTTTTCTTCAATGGCGTGGAGCAGCATGGCCTGTTCATCAAGGCCGAGTTCGCCTATTTCATCCAGAAAAAGGAGTCCTTTGTCAGCTGTTTTCAGAAGTCCGGCCCGGTCAGAGGCGGCTCCGGTGAAGGCACCCTTGCGGTGGCCGAAAAGGATACTCATGGCCTGATCGCCCCGCAAAGTGGCACAGTTGACGCTGACAAACTCCCCTTTGAGCTGACCGTTGAGCTTTTTGAGTTCATAGATCTTCCCGGCAAGCTGGGATTTGCCCGCCCCTGTGGGGCCCGTGAGCAGTATGGGATCTTTAGAGCGGATGGCGACCCTTTCAATGGTCTCAATAAGTTCGTTGAACTGTTTGTTTTTTGTGGGAATACCTGATTTGAGAAAGTCAAGATCGTTTTTCCGCTCCATGGCAAAACGGCGCGCCAGCATGTCGTAACGGGAAAGGTCAAGGTCGATGATGGAGCAGGTTCCGGCGGCGTTCCCGTCGGGGGAGGGATTGCTCTGGATCAGTTTCCCCGGCAGGTGGCGTGATTCGGTAAGCAGAAAGAGACAGATCTGCGCTACATGGGTCCCGGTGGTGATGTGGATATAGTAATCGTTCTCTTCATCTGAAAAATCATGACTGCGGCTGAAGTCGTAAAGTTTGGTATAGACCTCTTCAAAGTCCCATGGGTCTGTCAGTTCTATGATCTCCGGGATCACCTCTGTCTGAGGTGACACTTCATGGATGTCTGCAATGACCTGATCTCTCAAACTTTCAAAAGGAGTCTGATAAATCAAGTAATATTTATCAAAAGTGATATTTTTCTGCATGGCAAGCGCCACTGAGGGGCGCCATACTCCTTTGCGTCCCGGTCCGTAGCCGCCCCGGCGGTCAAGAGTCAGACCCAAAAAAGAAATCAGGATATTCATTGTGTATATAGTTGTATATTTATATATAAAGTATTATATTTATTAATATACAACGCGATTTGAACATTTGCAAATGATTTGAGCCAAAAATAATTTTTTGAGAGGGGAATTGAGTTTTTTAAATTTTTGAAAAAAAGTTGGCACGCTTTTTGCTTTTATTGTTGACGAGGCTTCAAATCAATGTTTTGCAATTGCATAAAAAAGAGATGACTTACTATTGAAAGGAATTGAAAATGATGTGGAAAAAAAGTGATGATCTCCCCATTCCCATTTTGAGCTGGTGTGCCGAAGTGGAGCCTTCTGCTCTTGTTCAGGCTGAAAACCTTGCCCGCCACCCGGCGCTGCGTTACCATGTGGCGCTGATGCCCGATTGCCATTGCGGCTACGGAATGCCTATCGGCGGCGTTGTCGCCGCCCATAATGCTGTGATCCCGTCGGCAGTTGGGGTTGACATCGGCTGCGGAATGGCGGCGGTGGAAACTGATATCCCCGCAGAGCGTTTGAGCGATATGCGGTTCCGCCGCGAGATCCAGACCCGGATCAAGGCGCTGATCCCCGTGGGCGAAGGGGGATATCACAAGGGCGAACAGCAATGGGAAGGCTTTGAACGCTATCTGGCACTTCCCGGTGCCTGCGAAAACTTTGTTTCGGCTTTGGACCGCAGAAATCTGGGAACCCTTGGAGGCGGAAACCACTTCATCGAGATCCAGAAGAGCGATGACGGATTTGTGTGGCTGATGCTCCACTCCGGAAGCCGCAATCTTGGAAAGCGCATTGAGGAGTTCTACCAGAAGCAGGCGGCTGTGCTCTGCGAAAGGTATTACACGCCCCTTGCAGATCCTGATCTTGCCTTTCTCTCAATGGATGATGACGCCGGGAGAAACTATTTCAGAGATATGAATTTCGCTCTTGAATACGCTGCCGAAAACCGCAGACGCATGATGGCAGTCTTCAAAGAGGTCATTGAAGAGTTCATTCCGGAAGTCACTTTTGTGAACGAAATCAACATCCACCACAACTATGCCGCCCTTGAGAACCATTTCGGTGAAGAGCTTTATATCCACCGCAAAGGCGCCACCAGTGCAAAGCTGGATGAGACCGGCATCATCCCCGGTTCCATGGGGACCGCCAGCTACATCGTCAGGGGATTGGGGAATGTGCGCTCCTTTATGAGCTGCTCCCACGGCGCCGGACGCCGCATGAGCCGCAACGAGGCAAACGCCACTCTCACTGCCGCAGAATGCGACGCCGCTATGGCAGGGATCGTCTGCGACCGCTGGCACAATGTGTCGCGTTACGGAAAGAACAAGAAAGTTCTTGACCTTTCTGAAGCCCCCCTTGCCTACAAGGATATCGACACCGTCATCGCTTCAGAAAAAGACCTTGTTGAAGTCCGTACCCGCCTGACTCCTCTTGCTGTGGTCAAAGGATGACGGGAGTGCGCCCTCTGCTCCTGAAGAAAATAGAGCAGGGGGCGTTTATAAAAGCAAGGATGTCCCGGAAGATCTCCGCCATTCTCCGGGTAACATCCATTTTGAGCTTCGGCGCCGCCAGGGAACAGCAGCGCTTATGCGCTGAGTTTTTCCCCTTTTTGTATCTCTCTTTTCTTGCAATCGTTTTACTTTGGTGCTATCTTAGAAAGAATTCATCATTAAAGGATAGATTCTTTCAACTTAAAAGGAATATTGAAAATGAAAAGAATACTTTTGCTTTGCTTCGCTCTTGCAGCAGTTCTTCTCTGTGCCGGATGTATCGTCTCTGCGCCCCCGGCAAAAGCGGCTCCTGTTTCTATAACGCCCCCTTTTCTGAAGCTGGTGCTTCCTGAGGTGATCTATGCCGTTCCCGGTATTGAAAGCAATATCTACTTTGAAAACATCCTTGACTCCGCTACCCCCCAAGCCTATGCCTTTGAGGTGAAGTCCCCCAGGGGGACCCAAGGTGCCACCCGCTGGTTCTGGACGCCTGACAAAAGCGATGCAGGGAAAAGTTTTGATCTTGAGGTGCGTGTTTTCAACGATTACGGCAGGGTGCTTACCGGCAAAGCAAAGGTGGTGGTTTCCGGAGCGCCTGCCGATTACAAGCGCTCTTTCACGCTGGCGCTGCTTGCGGCTTCCGGTGTCGGCAGCCAGTATCCCCGGCATCTGCTTAAATTGATGCGCGACGCAGGATTTGTCAACTTCACTCCCGTCGGCAGTCATTCGGGCGGCGGACGCCCTGTGGTCAAAGGGGGCGTCGCCCACGACGGTTACGGCGGTTTTTCATGGGGATCTTTTCTTACCCGCTGGAGCTATGCGGCAGAAGAGCTTCCTCAAGCTCAGAATGAAGCTGAAAGAGAGCAGATGCGCGCACTGGGCGTTGTCAATCTCCCCAAATCGAATGCTTACCGCCTGCGGAGTCCTCTGCTCAGGATCGTCAACGGAAAAAAGGTGCTGGATATCCCCGCCTGGTTCAAAAAGATCAACAACGGCAAAGCGCCTGACTTTATCGTGATCCAGCTGGGCGGCAATGATATGTTCGGCGCCAGAGCTGAGACTCTGGATTCCACCTGTCAGAGGAGTATCCGCAATGCCCGGACTCTTCTTGCTGAACTGCGGAAACATGCTCCCCGGGCGATCATCGGCGTTGCCACCGGTCTTTGCGGATGCGGTCAGGATGGTTTCGGTGCCAACTATAAGTCAACGCAGTCCAAATACCAGTACCGCAGAAATATACAGTGCTACACCCGCGCGATCACAGCTCTTGTAAAGGAACTGAAGGATCCCGGTATCAAATTGATCCCTATCCACCAGAGCATTGACCCTGACGGCAGTTTCATCAAACGCAAGTATCCTGTTCACGCCCGGAGTCAGAAGAAGGTATTACGGGACAGCAACGCCCTTCATTCCACCGCAGAGGGCGGCGCTCAGCTGGGGGATGCCATTTACTGCTGGCTGAGAAAAGAGCTGGAAAAGTAAGAAAAAGGGCTTACTTGAAAGTTTCTGCAAATGCTCCGGTATGTATATGCCGGAGTTTTTTATTGCCGGGCGCAGGAAAACAAAATTCTGTTAAAGGGAATTTTATCGGGTTTTTATTCTGAATTTTCCCTTTACAGTTGAATTATTGTTTTTTGACATTATATTAAGTCCGCAGTAAATAGTTTTTTGTTTTTGACCACAGAATTTGAAGGAGTTGTTTGTTTTTTATGAAAAGTGCATTGGGTTTGCTGCTGGGATTTCTTGCCACCGCTTCATGGGGGAGCTTTTACATTATCGGTCGCTGGCTTTTCGGCGAAGAAGGGGACAAATTAAACCCTTACCTTTTCAATCTGCTCCGTTTCGGCATGGCGGTGTGCGCCTTTATGCCTTTGCTTTTTTTCGCCAAAAACAGAGCGCTTGTCAAACGCGCTTTTACTGTTGATTTGAAAAAATTTCTTCTCATTGCCCTTATCGGCATCGTTATGGAAAACTTTCTGGTTTTCTATGCCCTGAATTTCACCACCTCGGCGCGCTGTTCTCTCATGGCGAACTGCTCCCCCATCGCCACGGTGATACTTGCTTACTTTCTGCTGCGTCAAAAGAGTTCCTTCATGGGGATCATCGGTATGCTTGTGGGTTTTGCCGGTATCATTCTGGCAGGAGTTGCTCAAGGGGGCGATGTCTATGCCGCAACCGGAATGCGTTCTCTCATCGGTGACGGCATGGCTCTTGCTTCAGGCTTCTGCTGGGCGTTCTTCACCGTTTTCGGCGCCAAGGTCTCAGATGAATACGGTGGCCCTGTGAGTATGTTTGTCTGCTTTATTCTGGGGGGACTTATTATGATCCCGGTCAATCTTTTCACCTCTTCACTCAGTGATCTGACTGCCATCACACCCCGGATCTGGGGCGGCATGTTCTATACCGGAATGGTCACTCTTGCCATTGCTAACGCCTGCTGGTACGCCGCGCTGCGTTATCTGAAACCGGTGGTTCTCGGCTCTTTCGGATATCTCTCCGCCGCCATTACCTTTACCCTTTCCGCCATTGTGCTGAAAGAGCGTTTTTCTTTCTTCTTCATTCTTTCCATCGTGCTT